>CANQIR010000009.1 GCA_947624095.1 uncultured Bacilli bacterium | reverse complement strand
TGTAACCTTCCTCTTCACAGCTGCCATTTGCTTCTTTAGTATCTTCTATAATACATTTTTTACCATCCAATGTACCAGATTCACAAGTATAATTTGTTTTAGGACTAACTGTCTTTTTACATTTACCATTTATTTCTTTTGTGTCACTTGGACAAGCAGTTTCTGTTTGATATCCAACTTCCCCAAATGCGGCATCGAAACATTCCCCATCAATAAATCTAGCACACGTTGAATTAAAACACTTGCCATCTACTATATAAGCTTCACTCGTATCTTTTTGTCCACCAATCCAAGTAAAATCCCCTTTATCAAATAGTTCGGTTGATTTACAAACTTGTTTAGATACCTTTTCATAATCCTTATCACTTACACACTGATTACCACTTAAAGTATAACCAGATTCACAAGTTTTCCCAACTTTTGCATCAACTTTAGTTTCTTTAACACATTGATTATCTTGAAGAGTATATCCTTCATCACAAACTAAAGTAGCTTCTTTTGTCGCAATAATCTCACATTTATCACCATTTAAAGTGCCTTCATCACAATAGTAACTACTTTCTTCTTTCTTTCCACAACCAACAAGACTAATCACTAAACATAAACAAACTATCAATTTTACTTTTTTCACAATCTTTCACTTCTTTCTTCTTAATTATAACATCTTACCAATCGGAAAAGAACAAAAATACACCAATTTCCAAGCATCAATATTCATTTACAATAAGTAAACCAGGTGGTATAATTATTTTAGGAATGTTTAACAGTTGAGTGCTTGCCGACTTTCACTTGAAAGGAGGCTAGATGTTATGAAGAAAAAAGATTTATTAATCACATTTCTAATATTAATCATCATTTTATTAATAGTTTCAGTAATGATTCTATGTATAAAAAAATAGTACTCAATCTATAGATAGATTAAGTACAAAACCCATTATATTGGTGAGTGCTCAACCTAGAAATGTTGAACATTCCCTTTTTTATTTTATGCAAGTCTCCTTGACATATTCAATATATCATATATTGCTCTCATTTGCAAGTTCATTTATTGTAGATTTTTCTTCATAATTATCTACTTCACTTTGTACTTCTTCTAAAAGTTCAATTAAATAATACAAGAAATGTTTTTCCAAATTAACTGTATTTAAAGAAATATACATTCTCTTAAATTGATACCTTAAATTAAATTTCGGATTAATATTTAAAGCTTTCATTAATAATTTATCACCTTTTAACTTATTACTAATATCTTCCGGTATTTCTATTTCAATATTTCTTGGTGATTGATTAATCCTAGATATACCTAATTTTAAAGCAATCTTTTCAAACCATTCTTCTAACATATAAATTAAAATACTATGTGGCAATTTACCAAATCGATCTTCAATCTCCGCTTTAACTTCGTTTAACTTATCATAACTATCAATTTCATTAATCTTTTTATGAATCTCAATCTTTAAATCCTCATCACTTACATAAGAATCAGAAATATGAGTTTCAACATCAATTAAACTTGTTGAACTTTCATCTTCTTCTGGGACTTCTTCCCCATTTAATCTTCTAATTTCTTCATCAACCATCTTCATATATAATTCAATTCCTACTGAATCGACAAAGCCAGCTTGTTCACTACCTAGAATATCACCAGCACCTCTAATCGATAAATCTCTCATCGCAATTCTATAGCCGCTACCTAACTCCGTAAATTCTTTTATTGCTTCAAGTCTCTTAACTGCTGTATCATTAAGCATCTTCGATTTATTATAGAATAAATAAGCATAAGCTATCCTATTGCTTCTACCAACTCTACCTCTAATTTGATATAACTGACTTAAGCCAAAATGATCAGCATCAAAAATAATTAAAGTATTAGCATTTTGAATATCTATTCCCGTTTCAATAATCGTAGTACAAACCAAAATATCGTATTCATTATCAATAAACGCTTGCATTACATCTTCTAGTTCCGTCTTATTCATCTGCCCATGAGCATAAGTAATTTTAGCTTCCGGTACTAACTCCTGAATATGATTTACCATTCGTTCTATTGATTCAACTTTATTATATAAGATGAATACTTGACCTTTTCTCGCCATTTCTTTATAAATAGCATCTCTAATCAAAGCGTCATTCTCCGCCATAACATAAGTCTGTACCGGATATCTATTAACTGGAGGCGTATCAATTATTGATAAATCCCTTAAACCACTTAAAGCCATCTTTAAAGTTCTTGGAATTGGTGTTGCCGATAAAGTTAAAACATTAACATCATTCTTATATTTCTTAATTTTCTCTTTATGTGTAACTCCAAATCTTTGCTCTTCATCGACAATTAATAATCCTAACTTTTTAAATTTAACATCATCACTTAATAATCTATGCGTACCAAAAACAATATCAATAGTTCCTTCTTCTAATCCTTTCAAGATTCTATCCGTTTCCTTTTTCGTTGTAAATCTATTTAACAAAGCTATCTCCACTGGAAAATCTTTAAATCTTTCTAAAGCACTCGTATATTGTTGTTTAGAAAGAATCGTAGTTGGACATAGATAAAATACTTGTTTATTGTTAGCTACAGTTTTAAAAATTGCTCTAAAAGCTACCTCTGTTTTTCCAAATCCAACATCCCCGCATAATAAACGATCCATCGGTACTGTTGATAATAAATCCTTATCTATTTCTTTAATTGCTTTTACTTGATCCTTAGTTTCTTCATAAGGAAATTTACTAGCAAATATATCTTCTAACTCATCAGATTTATACGCTTCTCCTTTAACCTTAGCTCTTGCAGCATATAATTCAATTAATTCCTTACTAATATCATTAATTTTCTTTCTTAGTTCTCTCTTTTTCTTAATCCAACTAGTACTATTTAACTTATCGATATGAGGTATTCCCCCATCTTTCCCAGAATACTTATAAATAGTACTAATCTTTTCAACCGGAATATATACCTTATCATTACCAGCATAATTAATTTGAATATAATCTTTTTTTAAACCATTCTTAGTTAAAGTAATAACTCCATTATATACGCCAATTCCATGCAAAGTATGAACAACATAATCACCAGGTACTAATTGAGAAAAATCCTTAATTTTCTTTCCAATCTTTAAAGAGTTCTTATAATTAATTATTGAATGTCTACTCTTATCTAAATCTTTCTCACCAATCACTATCAAATTACCAAACTCAAATCCATCATTAATTTTCTTATTAATAACATTAATCTTATTCGGTAATATAGACTTCTCATTAGTTAATACTGCTTCCTTAATAAATGTTGTAATATTATCTATTTGTTGCTTACTACTTAAACAAATAATCGCCGTTTTACCAGCCTTAATTCCTGTTTTTAAATACTCACTTAATCTTTCAAAATCACTATCAAAATTTAATATTTCTCTAGCTTGATAAGATTTCGTATCATCCTTACTCTTAAAATTATTTAGACAAACCATCGGTGTGCTAGTTATTTCATCCATACAATACATATACCTTTTAGATGGCTCATCACCTACACTTACTCGGTACTCTAACATATCATTTTCCAGCTTTTCATAAGCTGCATTTATCTGATCCATATTAATCTTAAATACCATTGGTTTATCTAAATAATCTACTAAAGAACTTTTGGCATCTGTTTCTATTTCTTGGTAGGGCTTACAAAGTATCTCATCAATCTCTCCAACCGATAACTGAGTATTCTCATCAAAATATCTAATATCATCAATAGCATCTCCAAAAAACTCAATTCTAATTGGATGCTCCTCTGCTATCAAAAATATATCGACAATAAACCCTCTAACTGCATACTCACCTGTTGAAGAAACTACTGATGTCTTTGTATAACCAAATTGTTCCAAAGCATTTAAAAAATTATCTCTTTTTAAAACATCACCTTTTTTTAAATTAAAAGATATCTTTCCTGAATAATTTTTAGTTGGTAAAAATCTTAAATATCCCATTAAATTAGTAACTATAATCCGCTTGCCGCTACTTATTTCTTCCAAAGTTTCTAATCTTTTTACCTTTAAATCAGGTGATACTGCAATTGCTACTGATGTTAAGAAATCATCCATAGGAAATAAAGAAACCTTATCCGTATAAGTACATATCGCATCATAATACATATTAGCTTCATATAACGTACTTGTTAACACAATAACATTTTTATCATTTTTATTAAAGTAATCTAACACGCTAAAAACGTTTAACTCTTTAGTTAAACCACTAATTACATCCCCATCATTAACTGTTAACAATTCTTCTAAAAATTTCATATTCCCCTCTACTTAGTATTATAAATATTCATAGTCTTTTCTATACCATTACTAATAAAAGAATCAATAATTTCATTAAAAATTTTATAATTATCTTTAATTACTCTTAACTCATCCGTCCCAAATTTTCCTAAAACATAATCTTTCGTATCCATACTTCTATTATGCGCAATCCCTATTTTAAGCCTTGCAAAATCTTCGCTACCTAAAGTTCTAATTATCGACTTAATCCCATTATGTCCCCCAGAACTACTATTTTTCTTTAATTTATAACTCCCAAAATCTATATCCATATCATCCTGAATGATTAATATATCATCCAAGTCAATATCAAAATAATCTACAAATTCAATTACAGCATCACCAGATAAATTCATATAAGTTAAAGGCTTAACAAATAAAACTTTCTCATTATTGATTCTTTCCTCACAATATAAAGCCTTAAACTTCTCACTCCATTTAACATCTCCTAAATAATTATCCAAAGTCATAAAACCAATATTATGTCTTGTATTTTCATATTCTTTGCCCGGATTACCTAAGCCTACTACTAGTTTCATTTATATCACCCTCAAAAATTCCTTTATAACTTTTATACTGTAATACATCAATAGGTTTGCCTACTTTTAAACCATATTGACCATTCTTAACTGCTTTAATTAATACCATAATCGCTTCTTTTTTAAATCCTGCATAAATAAACTGTAATTTCTTAATCCTAAAATTATATTTATTTAATACTTGAACAATCTCTTCTAATCTTTCTGGCCGATGTACTATATATAAAGCCCCTTTATTTTTCAATACATATTTTGATGTTACTACAATATCTTCAAACGTTGCTTTTATCTCATGCCGCGCAATCGCCTTCTCATCATTCTCATTAACTAAGGACTCCTTATTGACCTTGAAATATGGTGGATTACAAGTAACTACGTCAACACTCTCTGGTAAAATATACTCCAAAGATTCCTTTAAATCGGCATTAAATATCTCTATCTGTTCACTTAATTTATTCGTTGCCACCGACATTTTCGCCAAATTACAAATATTAAACTGAATCTCAAAACCATATATTTTTGCATTTGTTTTCGTCGATAATATAAGCGGCACTGGTGCATTTCCTGTACAAAAATCTACAATTGTTTTAATCGTTGGTTTAATATCTACAAACTCAGCTAATAAAATAGAATCTAAACTAAATTTAAAACTATCTTCATATTGATAGATTTGTAAACCATCATAATCAAATAAGTCATTCTTTACATTTGTCACAACTATCTAACACTACTTCTTTCTTATCCCCATCAATATCAACAATATACTTCCTATTTAATATATCTACACTCACTACTTGTCCACAACCATACTCTGTATTAATCTTCTGACCTACACTAGGAAGTCCCCTACTACAACGAATATATTCTTCATCTTCATAAGCTAAACAACAAAGAAGTCTTCCACAACAGCCATTAATCTTTGCTGGATTTAACGCAATATTTTGATTTTTAGCCATACTCATACTAATCCCATCAATATGATTTAAAAAAGATGAACAACATAATCTTCTCCCGCAAGGACCTATACCACTAACTTCTCTAGCTTTATCTCTCGCTCCAATTTGTCTTAATTCAATTCTCGTTCGATACACCGCTGCTAGTTTTTTAGCTAACTCCCTAAAATCCACTCGATCATCCGCAATAAAATTAAATAACAACTGCTTCCTATCAAACGTATAACTAGCATCTATAAAACGCATATCTAGATTTAATTCCTTAGCAAACTTTATTGCTTTTTCCAAAGCATATTCTCCATCTTTTAGATTCTTCGCTTGTTGCTTATCATCACTTTCATTAGCAACTCTTAATATACTTTTAATACTATCAATATTGATTTTTAAATCATCCGCAGCAATTTCCACATTAACTTTCCCATATTGCAAACCCTTTTCCGTTTCCACAATAACGTTAGTTCCCTTTAAAATCTCCTCTTCAAACTTAAAAATATATATTTTTCCATCACTTTTAAATGAAACACCATAATATCTATACATCTAAATCCCTCATTTCAAAGTAAAACACATCTAAAATTAAATCAATATTAACATTATTTCTTAACATAAGCAAAACTTTTCTTACTAATTCTATTACTTTACTAATATTTTTTAAATTAATATTCTTTATAAAAGGTTCGTTTTTGATCGTACATTCTCTATCACTACCCAACAAAACAAAATTATAATTAACTAACTCTGTCTCCAATACTCCAAAAGCTTCTTCTAAACCCTTCCTATCGCCAACTAATTCAATAAAGTCTTTTCTTTCTAAGTATAATTCATCATAATCATCTTTAAAAATACTATTTAAATAACGAATAAATTCCGAACTTTCACTATTAAAATCACTAACTTTATCATAATCCACTCGCATAATCTGACAACGACTCTTTATTGTACTAATAACATTCTCTTTATTAGTTGTAATAAAAAATCCAATTATATCATCAGTCGGTTCCTCTAAAAACTTCAACATAGTATTAGCAGCTGCCAAATTTAATCTATCACAATCATTAATTATATATATATTAAATCTGGCGTATACTGGCTTTGTCGCAAATCTCTCCTGTAATACTAATATTTGTTCCTTATTAATTGTCATTCCTTCCGAATTTATCACAATTAAACTTGGTAAATTTAAAGAATCAACTAAAGAACATAAATTACAATTTTCTGGACAATCTTCCTTATATTCGTGCGGACAATCAAGTGTTTTAACTAGTTCTAAAACATCCTTATAACATTTTTCTGAATTATTTGTTTCAAGTAAAAAAGCATGAGCTAGCTTGTCCTCATGATATCTTTTATAAATCTTCTTTAGTTCATCTGCTACTACCATTAAACCACCTTACTTACAACAAAAACACCATCACAATTAATGAAAATAAACCAGGTATTCCTAATAATGTAACCACACTAACCGTAATTATATTAATAGGTATCATAATATCTAAAGCTGAAATAATAACATTTAGTCCATAAAGTAAAAATATTGCTAAACATAACTTTTTTACTACATTAAATATCTTTTTCATAAAATCCCTCAATAAATTTTATGAATATATCTCAAACTTTATGATATTACCTTTCGATCTTCTAAAGCTCTATCTAGAGTCATTTCATCCAAATAATCTATTTCCGTCCCCATTGGTATTCCATAAGATAATCTAGATATTGTTACACCCTTATCTTCCAATATTCTTTGCAAATATAACGATGTTGCTTCACCTTCCACCGTGGACTTTAAAGCAATAATTAACTCGATTCCCGACTTACCTTCAATTCTTTTAATTAACGAAGCAATATTTATATCTTCCGGATTAATTCCATCAATTGGCGATATTAGACCATTAAGTACATGATAAACCCCGTGATAATTGCCGACCTTTTCAAACGCAAAAACACTTTTAAAATCCTCTAACACACATATTGTCTTACTATCTCGTCGCTCATCACTACAAATATCACATTTTTCCTTATCAGTAATGTGTCCACAAATAGAACATCTCTGTAACTTTTCCCGACAATTTACTAAGCTATTTGCAAAAAAATCAACATCATCCTTCTTAAAATCAATAATCGATAAAGCCAATCTTTCTGCAGTCTTTTCACCAATACCCGGAAGCTTTTTAAAGCAATCAATTAAATCTGCTAAACTATTAGGATAAATCATTAGAATAACCCATTCAAAGCATTACCATAAGGTCCCATTGCTTTTTCAGTTTCCTTATCAATTTGACTTAAAGCATCATTAACTGCAATTGCCAACATATCCTCTAAAACTTCCTTATCATCTTCCTCAATTACTCCGTCTTTAAGGATTTTCACACCTTTAAGTACCTTGGCACCCGTAAAAGTCACTTCTACCCATTCAGACTTTCCAACAAAAGTCTTCTTATCAATTTCATCCTTTTTCTTCATAACATCTCTTTGCATCTTTTGAGCTTGTGCCATTATTGCTTGCATATTCATAAACTATTCCTCTTTCCTATTCAAATTCAATATTATCACTACCAAATATTTCCATAGCTAACTTTGATAATTCATCATTATCATCCAATAAAGTTTCCTCAAACTCCTCGTCAATCAAAGTATATGGTACTTTATTTTTCAAATTGTTAATGTATTCATCCTTAACAGTTAACCATTGATCATTAGTAAGTGCAACAAACCTACAATCAATATTATACAAATTCATAAACAATGTTTCAACTTCCTTAATTGAACTATTTATTAACGCATTAGTAGAATCAACCTTACTACTAATAATTACATACTTAGAAGAAGCCGCTTCAACCACACAATCAGCTAATAAAGACATCATATACATATCCGAAACCGCCAAATGATCTAATAAATCTTTCCATTTATCCATAAACATCTGCTTAGATTCCTTATTTGCTTCCGCAAAACAATTATTTACTCTAATCTTAATAAAATTATCAGATATTGGTTTCTTACTAGACGAATCACCACTTTCACTAGCTTGATCCAATTCTAACTGTACTTCTACAGCCTTATATGAACTACCAGCTTCTTCCCTTTTTATTTCCCGGGAAATATTTTCTTCATTATCATAGGCATTCTCCTCATTTATTTCCCGGGAAATATTTTCTTCATTATCATAGGCAATCTCCCCATTTATTTCCCGGGAAATATTTTTTTCATCAGAAATTTCACTATTAGTGGTCGAAACCTTAGAATCACCAGGTTTTAAATACTTCAATATTGCCATTTCAATTAAAGTATATGGATTAATATTTATATTTATATTAGATAAACAACCATTTAATTCTAAAATCAAGTCATAAATCATATCAAAATTATAATTTAACTTTCCTAATTTAATATCTATAGCAGTATTTCTTAATTCTAAAATCAATTTTTCCAAAAAAACACTATAATAAACACCTTTATTACAAACATCGTTCAAAAATGCTAATACCTCTGAAACATTATCATCCAGAAAGTTTCTCACAAAATCTTTAATTCTTTCCCCCGAAATTGTTCCGAAATTTGCAATAACTGTATCAACATCAACTTTTTCATTGTCTGCTGCCACTTGATCCAAAATACTCAAAGCATCACGCATTCCCCCAGCAGAAATAAAGGCAATTTCTTGCAACGCCTCCGGCGTAATATCAATATTTTCTTCCTTGCTAACATAAGTTAAACGCTCTATTAAATGTTTATTATCTATTGGTCTAAAATCAAATCTCTGACATCTAGAAAGAATCGTAATCGGTACCTTTTGAATATCAGTAGTTGCCAAAATAAATACCACATGGCTTGGCGGTTCCTCTAAAGTAAGCAAAAGCGCATTAAAAGCACTCGCCGAAAGCATATGTACTTCATCAATAATATATACTTTGTACTTCATTGAAGTAGGTGCCAGCTTCACATTATCAATAAGTTCCCGCATCTCATCAACACCATTATTAGAAGCTGCATCAATTTCAATTATATCTGGTGAAGTAGCAAATTGTTCACAATTAGTGCACTTTCCACAAGGATTACCATTCTTACTATCCAAACAATTAATAGCTTTAGCAAATAACTTCGCACTACTCGTCTTTCCAGTACCTCGTGGTCCCGTAAAAATATAAGCATGACCAATCTTACCAGATTCAATAATATTAGTTAACATTTTCTTCGTATAATCCTGACCTACAAGATTATCAAAATCAGTCGGGCGATATTTTCTATATAGTACTTTATAATTCACTTGATTTTCACCTCTACTTGTTAATAACATTATATCATTAATGCCTAGATTTTCCCATAAAAAAAGCACTATTTTAAGCGTTTTTTACTAAAAAATTCTCGTAATATCTGCCGATATTCAAGAGCCAACAAATTACCATCATTTTTAATATAACGGACTTCATTTTTGTACCTATTTTCCTTTATATCTAACGGATCTATCAAATAATACACTACTTTAATTCCTGCTTCCCTAATTACTTCCATACACATCTTACACGGTTTAAGCGTTACATATAATTCACAATCATCCAATTTCCAGTACTTCGATTTTTGACACGCTTTGTTAATAACTAATATCTCCGCGTGACCAGTTACCAAGTGTGATTTAATTCGATTATTAAAAGCTCTTGTATAAACCTTATCGTTTTTTACCAGGACTGCCCCTATTGGTACTTCATCCAAAACCACTGCTTTTTTAGCTTCCTTCATAGCTTCTATCATAAAATTTACATTCATAAACTAAATACCTCCATAAAAAAAGTGCACACAAATAGGGACTGTTATGGCTGCTATCTTCCGATCCTGACCAAGTTCCAGTATATCTGTTGCACAAATAAATAATATCAAATTAAAATACTAATTTCAATACTAAAGTTCCACGTGGAACATTTAACTAATTTTATTTCCCAATCTTTCAAACTTTTTCAAATATTTTATCCCCAAATTATTTCCCGGGAAATAATTTTAATTATCCACCACCTATGTTTCACGTGGAACATCCAATATATTCAGTTATTAAATTTATACTTTTTATTAATAATAAATTAATTATTCTTATCAATACTTATCAACATATTCAATGTTCCACGTGGAACATTGTTCCACAATTAACATTTTTAAATTAAAGATATTTTATAAAAGCCTTTTTACTATATTCATTTCATATTAATTACTAGCTAACTCCTTTTAATACAAAAAATGTTCCACGTGGAACATAGTTATCAACAACTATATAATGTTTCACGTGGAACATATATCATATCATCTATTCTTCAACTATAGATTCATCTTCTACAATGTCATCAGCATCAGAATCGTCATTATCTATACCTTCATCTACCAAATCAGCAGGATCAGGTGTTTCAACCTCAGAAGCTTCTACACTATCATCAGCTTTATCAATTAAACTAATCGTCGAAACTTTATGATTATCCTTTAAATTAATTAATCTAATACCTTGTGTAACACGTCCCAATAAAGAAATTTGTTCTAAAGGTATTCTAATTATCATACCAGCATCAGTAATTAATACTAAATCTTGGTCTGCCTTAACTACCTTAAATGCCGCTATCGAACCATTCTTTTCTGTAATATGAAGAGCTTTAACTCCCTTACTACCACGTTTAGTACTACGATAGTCACAAACGTTTGTTTGTTTACCATAACCCTTCTCTGTTGCAATTACTATTTTATCGTCCTCAGAAGCAATCTCAGCACCAATACAGGTTACGCCATCGTCTAAATTAATACCTCTGACTCCACTTGCTGTTCGACCCATAATTCTAACTTCTTCTTCGCTAAATTTAGCCATTCTACCAGCACTAGAACCAAGTAATACCATATCATGACCATTCGTTTTCATAACCGCAATTAACTCGTCATTTTCCTTCAAACTAATTGCAATCTTACCATTAGTTCTAATATTTTCAAACTCTGAAACAGCCGTTCTTTTAACCAATCCAGACTTCGTTGCAAATAACAAATTCTTAACTTCCTCATTTGGACTAATCTTAACCATTGAATTAACCATTTCATCCTTTTCAATCTGTAACAAATTAACAATTGGTAATCCCTTAGCTTGGCGACCATATTCCGGAATCTCATATCCCTTTAATCTATATACCTTACCCTTATTAGTAAAGAATAATAGATAATCGTGCGTAGATAAGTTGATCATATGCTCAACAAAATCCTCTTCATTAGTGCTCATACCTTTAACACCTACGCCACCACGATTTTGCATCTTATAATTATCCGTCGTACTTCTCTTGATATATCCCTTGTTAGTTAACGTAATAATTATATTCTCTTCCGGAATTAAGGCTTCATCTTCAATATAATCGATAGCAGTCATATCAATACTTGTTCTTCGATCATCACCATACCTAGCCTTAATATCAAGTAATTCCTTACGAATTATCTCCAATACCTTTGCTTCACTACCAAGAATAGCTCTTAATTCTTCAATAGTAGCAAGTAATTCCTTTAATTCTTCCTCGACCTTGTCTCTTTCCAAACCAGTTAAACGACGTAATCTCATTTCTAAGATTGCATCAGCTTGAACATCGTCAAGACCAAACTTACTCATTAATTTTTCCTTAGCAATCGCATCAGTTTCACTCTCTCTGATTGTTTTAATTACTTCATCAATATGATCAAGAGCTATCTTTAATCCCTCTAAAATATGGACTCTCGCTTCTGCTTTACCAAGTTCAAATTGCGTTCTTCTAATAATTACTGTCTTTTGATAATCAATATACTTAACAATAATTTCCTTTAAATTTAATGTCTTAGGTTCCTTACCATCAAGCATTAAGAAATTGATACCAAACGACATCTGTAATTGCGTGTGCTTAAATAAATTATTTAAAACAACATTAGCATTAGCTTCCTTTTTTAAAGTAACAACTACTCTAATACCATTTTTTAAGTTAGATTCATCGTGTAAATCCGCAATTCCATCAAGTATCTTATCTCTAACTAATTCCCCAATTCTTTGCTGTAATGCTTGTTTATTAACCTGATAAGGTAATTCTGTAATAATGATTCTATTACGACCATTATGTTCATCTATTTCAACTTTACTACGAATCGTAATAGCACCTCGACCCGTTTCATAAGCTTTACGAATACCACTATTTCCTAAAATAGTTGCTCCTGTTGGAAAATCCGGTCCCTTAATATATTGCATTAACTCAGGTATCTCAATATCAGGCTTATCAATATAAGCTACACAACCATCAATTACTTCCCCTAAATTATGTGGTGGAATATTAGTTGCCATACCAACAGCAATCCCCATTGTTCCATTAACTAAAATATTCGGAAATCTACTAGGTAAAACCATTGGTTCTTTTCTTGTATTATCGAAGTTTGGCTCAAAATCAACCGTATCTTTATTAATATCTCTTAATAATTCCAAAGATAACTTAGAAAGTCTCGCCTCAGTATAACGATAAGCAGCTGCTCCATCACCATCAACTGAACCAAAGTTACCATGTCCATCAATAAGAGGATGACGATAACTAAAATCTTGCGCCATTCTAACCATCGCATCATATACTGATGTATCACCATGAGGATGATAACGACCTAACACATTACCAACAGTCGTTGCACTCTTTTTATAAGGTTTATCAGGTGTTAAACCATCTTCAATCATTGCATATAAAATTCTTCTATGAACTGGCTTCAAACCATCCCTTAAATCCGGTAATGCTCTAGCAATAATAACACTCATCGAATATTCAAGGAATGCATCTTCCATTTCTTTAACAATATTATGTTGTTCTAACTTATCCATACTACCCCTCCTAGAAATCTAAATCCTGTACTAAATGAGCATTTTGTTCAATAAATTCTCTTCTCGGATCAACATCTTCACCCATTAGAGTTTCAAATACTTTATCTGCTCTCATTGCATCTTCAATCTTGATTTGTACCAAAGTTCTATGTTCAATATTCATAGTTGTATCACACAATTCATCAGCATCCATTTCACCAAGACCTTTGTTTCTACTAACCTCAGGTTTAACATTAGCTGGTAAACTTGCTAAGAATGAATTAAGTTCAGCATCATCTAGTACGTATTTAACTGTTTTACCATACTTAATATTGTACAAAGGAGGTTGAGCTACATAAATATACCCACCTTCTACAACTGGTCTAAAAAAGCGATAAAATAACGTTAAAAGAAGTGTTCTAATATGTTTACCATCAACATCGGCATCAGTCATTATAATAATTTTATGATATCTTAACTTACTAATATCAAATTCATCACCAATACCAGTACCTAAAGCCGTAATCATACTTCTAATTTCTTCATTATTTAAAGCCTTATCAAGCCTTGCTTTTTCTACATTTAATATCTTTCCTCTTAAAGGTAATATTGCTTGCGTCTTCGGATCTCTTCCACCCTTAGCACTACCACCAGCTGAATCACCTTCGACTATAAATAACTCAGATATTGTAGCATCTTTACTAGAACAATCAG
>CANQIR010000008.1 GCA_947624095.1 uncultured Bacilli bacterium | reverse complement strand
CCCCCGGTTTGCGAATTTGTAATCTCATCTTCAAGACCTCCATATTTTCTATATTTTTATTTTAGCACTTATTACTTCATAAATCTATACAAAAACACCAAGTTATTTGGTGTATGTTAAATTTCTTATAAGCTTTTGCCTTTTTCTACCGTTAGTTCCTCTTCCATAGCTAGCTTTCTTTCTCTAATCATCATCACTTTAACTCGTAATTCATTTTCTAAAACTCGTAATTTTTTTAAAAATAACTCTTCTTTTTCACTCTTCAAAAAATTTTGATACTTATTTAATAATATACCTCGTAATAACTCTACTTCTCCTAAAACCATCATTGTATCTGACTCACTTGCATCATCATCATTAATTATATTTACTACTTTATTAAATAACTTATTAAATACTTGATTAAACTTAATGCTTAAAACACTATCTATCATTTCTGGATTAATTAAAGTTACTTCTTTTACATCAATATAAGCATCCTTAGTTTTTTTAGGACTAAACTTATATCCGTGTAAATCATATTCCATATAGATAATTTCATTAGTTTTATTATTCTTCTTAATCAAATAAGCCATTTAATTCACCTACTTTAATAAATCTGGTCTTCTTTTTTTAGTTCTTTCTATTCTTTGTTCTTCTTGCCATTCTTTAATCTTAGCGTGGTTGCCGCTTATTAATACTTCTGGTACTTCCATCCCCCTAAATACTTGTGGTTTCGTATAAACTGGATAATCTAATAAATTATCATTAAAACTCTCACTATTTAAACTAGTATCGGTAATAACTCCATCTATTAATCTAACTATACTATCACATATTACCATACTAGCTAATTCGCCACCAGTTAAAATATAATCTCCAATACTTATTTCATAATCAGCTAAAGATCTAATTCTTTCATCAAATCCCTCATAATGTCCACAAAGAATTATTAAATGTTCAAACTTACTTAGTTTAACAGCTTCTTCTTGCTTATAAGGTACTCCATCAGGCGTCATTAATATTACTTTACTATTCTCTGTCTTAATACTCTCTATTGCTTTAAAAATAGGTTCACAACGAAGAACCATTCCTCCGCCCCCTCCATAAGGAGTATCATCAACTTGTTTATTATTTAAATCTGAATATTCTCTAAAATCAATAATATTTATCTCTACTTTACCTTTACTAATCGCCCTTTTAATTATTGATTCACTTAAGAATCCTTCAAACATTCCTGGAAATAGTGTTAATATATCTATTTTCATAACATCAATCCTTCAGTATTACTTACTTCTACTTTCTTATTCTTTAAATCTACTTGTTTTATAAAATTAGCATTATTTGGTATATAAAAATCTTTCTCACCCGTAATACTCAATAAAATATTACTACCATTATACACGATTTCTTTTACTTTACCAAGTCTATTTTCATCTTGATAAACCTCTAATCCTCTTAAATCATCTAATAAATATTCCTGTTCATCAAGACCTATATCTTCTCTATCAATATATACTTCTTTATTTAAATACTTTAGTACTTGATTAATATTATCATAACCCTTAAAAGTTACCATATCATAATCTTTATGTACTCGGTAACTTCCAATTACCTCTTTTTCTTTACTATTACCTATATATAATACATTACCAACTTTAAATACTCTTTCTTTATACTCTATCTTACTTTTAATTCTTAATTCCCCTTTAATCCCATGAGTATTAACTATTTTACCTACATAAATTAAATCCAAAATATCACCTACTTACTTCATACATAATAATACTAGCAGCTACTGCTGCATTTAAACTCTCACAATTCTTATTTATCGGAATATATATATTATCATCACATAAATTAGCTACTTTACTACTTACTCCAGACCCCTCATTACCTATTACAATAGCTAATTTATTATCTTTCTTAATATCTTTTAACACTCTTCCATTTACCACATTAGTTCCATATATTAAATACCCATCTATTTGTAATTTAGGAATAATTTCTAATAAATCTCCTCTTAATATATTTATCTTAAAAAACATCCCTTCACTAGCTCTAATAACTTTATCATTATAGATATCTACCGAATCATCACTAAGTATTATTGTTTCAAAACCCAAAGCTACAGAACTTCTAATCATCGTCCCTAAGTTGCCCGGATCTTGAATTCTATCAAGTATCAATATATTACCAGTTACTTTATTTTTCTTTGGCATATTAACTACTGCCATCATATCTGGCGCATTATCTAAATTACTAATCTTCTTTAAAATATCTTTATTAACTTGATATACTGTAACATCTTTTCTATCATAATCTCTACTTGTAATAATTTCTTTTACTAATCCTAAACTTAAAGCTTCCTTAACTAAATGCTCACTTTCTACAATAAATAAACCACTTTCATCCCGAAATTTCTTCTTACTAAGTTTACACCATCCCTTAACTTTATCATTAGTAAGTGACTGTATCTTTATCATTCTAAACCATCTCTCAATCTTTTTCGTGCTAATTTATATTTTGGATAATACTCTTCGACATATGCCCAAAATCTTTTACTATGATTAGCTTCATAAAAATGACACATTTCATGTACTATAACATAATCTAATAAATCAAAATCATACTTTAATAATTCACTATTTAATGTAATTATTCTTTTACTTACATTATTAACTCCCCATCTAGTAGTCATCTTTCTAATTCTTAGAGTATAATCTGGTACATCAGTAATTAAAGACTTAAATTCCTTACATCGTTTTTCAAATATCCTTTTACATTCCTTTTTATAAAACTTATCTAATGTCTCTCTATCTTTAACAAAAACATACTCATCTTCCAAAAGTATATCATCAATATCACTAATTACAATAATATATCTTTTCCCTAAGTAATAAAAATATTTTTCCGTATTAACTTCCTTTTTAACCTTCTTGAGCATTCTACTTAATGAATCTTCATTTTTCTTAATTAACTTACTAATTTCTGTCTTACTAACCCACTTACTACAATAAACATATAATTTACCATCAGCTTTAGCTCGAAAATAAATATTTTTATTATTTTTATAAACAATTACTATCTCTACAAGATTACCATCAATTTCTACTTGCATAATCTCACCATTTTTATTTTATCACAATATCTAGAAAAATTATTAGATATTTCCATCTTTGACTAAAAAACACATAAGTTTTTTCACCTTATGTGTCTAAATATCTAAATATTAATTTTCTTTTACTATTTCAATAGCTTGACGCATTCTTAAATCGTATTTAACCATATCTAAACCGCCAAAAGCACTTAGGAATTCTTCTTTGCTCATTCCGTAAACACTAGACATCTTTTCTGCTTCAGCTTCTGCTACTTTATCGCCAATTTCAATTTTTTCCTTATCGGCAACTTCTTCTAGTAAATAACGATATTTAACTCTCTTTGTTGCTTCTGGTTCCATTTGTTCGTGTAATTTTTCGTGACTAGAACCTGTAAATTGATAATATTGCTCAATATTTAATCCTTGCATTGATAATTGTTCTTCAAATTGATGCATCATTCTATGAACTTCATCATCAACAATTTCTGGATTAAGTTCAATTTCCATATTCTTACTTGCTTCTTCTAGACAATCATTAATATATTGATCTTCAATATCGACATTTTTTCTATCTTCCAAAGATTTTTTAATTTCTGCTCTAAAATCTTTTTCATTATCAATATCTTCATAACCTAAATCCGCAAAGAAATCTTTATTCATTTCTGGTAATACTCTTTCTTTAATTTCATTTAAAGTTACCGTAAATGTTACATCTTTACCCTTTAAGTTTTCCGTATAATTATCTGGGAATTGTAAATCTAATGTTCTTGTCTCTCCAACATTCATTCCAATAAGACCTTCTTCAAATCCTGGAATAAAAGTATGTGAACCAATTTCTAGAGGATAATTCTTACCAGATCCACCTTCTAATACTTCCCCATCTACAACACCTTCAAAATCAATAACAGCTGTATTACCTTCTACAACACTACCATTTTCTTTAATAACAATTTCTGCAAGTCTTGTCGAAAGTCTCGCAATTTCTTCATCAATTTCTTTTTCTGTAACTTTAACTTCTGGTTTTTTAACCCCTAATTTAGTATACTTCCCTAATTTAACTTCTGGTTTAGTAATTACTGTAATTTCAAATTCTACGTGATCCTTATCAATACCTTTAATATCTACTTGTGGTTCTGCTACGGGAATTAAATTATTTTCTCTAATAGCATTATTATAGGCAGCACTTAAAGCAATATCTACTGCATCCATATATAAAGATTCTATCCCAAACTTTTTAATATAGATATCTTTTGGCACAGCTCCTTTTCTAAAGCCATCTACTTTTACATCCTTTCTCTTTTTTTGGAAAGATGCATCAATAGCTTGTGTCCATTCTTTACCTTTAACTTCTGCTTTTAATACGTGTACGTTTTTCATCTAAATTCTTCCTTTCAACTTTAAGTATTATATAATATTTTCCGAAAAAATAAAAGTCTTTCGTGACTTTTATTAATTATCTTATATCTAAGGTATTAAAACTAATTTATCAATTTGTTTATCAACTTTATCAATATCTCTTAGTTTACTATCTTCTTTTTCATCATATATTCCTACTACTTCCCAATCATCTCTAAACATTACATCACTAACTGCCAAAACATTAGCATTAGGTTGGGCAGGTAATACATCAGGACTTTCAACTTCAACATCATAATAAACTAATTCTTGGTTATCAACTTTCCCATCATTATCATAATCTTGCCAATAATACCATCTAACTGCTTCCCCATCATTAATCATTTCTGGTAATTTACGCATGACATATTTTTCTCCATCATCTAGTTGCATCCCTGCTATCATTTTCTTAGCATCATCAACTGTTGGAAAAATTCCCATATCTTTTTGCACATATTCGCCAAGATTTTGCCAACCATAAATTACTGGTTCACTGCTAACAGCTAATACATTAGCATCTGTCTGTGGTAATACAACTGATGGATCAGCAATAAAAGTTTTATTACAAACTAATTCCTTTTGCTCCATTAAGCCATCTCCATTACCATCATTCCAATGAAATTGATAATAGTAATTACCGACAACTTCTGGTTGTTTAACAAATAAATATTCCTTTTCTTGCGTAGCTGCTTTCGCTTTACCACAACCACCAAGCATTAAAGCTAATGCTAAAGTAGTAGCTGTAATTCTACTTAATGCTTTCTTTCCCCAGTCATAAGCTTTACTACCATTTTCTATCTTCCTAACTTTTAACATAAAAACACCCTCTTTTGTCGCTATATAATATCACAAATACTTCTATAATGCAAATAAGTACTGCCTAAGCAATACTTATTATCTCTACATCATAAGCACCATTTGGACTAGCAACACTAATTACATCGCCAACTTTTTTACCCATAATAGCTGTCCCAATAGGTGATTCATTACTAATCTTGTTACTAAACGGATCAGCTTCTAACGAACCAACTATCTTATATTCTTCTTCCTCGCCGTCATCAACATATTTAATAACGACTGTTGTTCCAACATTTACTAGATCTTTATTAGAAGTATCAACAATCTTTGCATGTTCTAGTTTATACTCTAGTTCTTGAATTCTAGCTTCTAATTGAGCTTGTTCATCTCTAGCAGCATCATATTCACTATTTTCAGATAAGTCCCCATGACTTCTTGCCTCTTTAATAGCTTTAATAACTTCACTTCTTTTATTAAGTTTTAAATCATTTAATTCTTCTTCTAATTCTAAATAACCATCAGCAGTTAATAATATTTCTTCTTTCTTTGTCATTAAACATTCACCTCTAAAAATATCTTCATAAGAATACTACAAATAATCGCTAATGTCAAATACTTTTATTCGCATCATTGTCATATAGTCTAAATCTAGGTCACACCGCAGTTTCACAATCATTCTTGGATGTCTTGCTACTTCAATTAATTCATCATTTTCATCATACATTTCCCCTATTTTAAAAGTCACCGGCTCCATATTTGGTCCAAAGAACTCACAAACATCGCCCACTTTAAAATAATTTCTTTGTTCTAATATTATATAGTTTCCCTCTTTTTTTAGAACTATACCTAAAAAATCTTGATTGCTAACTTCATCACGACCTAAAAAGTATTGCTCATCTTTCCCCGCTATCTTTTCAAAAAATTGCGGTGTACTATCTCGATTAGCGCATCTATTTAATATATCCAAGTAATACTTAGTATATGCATTATTGTATTTATTTTCCACTATCATATCGATAATTCTTCGATAAGCATCAATTACTGTCGCAATATAATATACTGAACGCATTCTACCTTCTACCTTAAAAGAATTAACCCCAATAGTAATCATTTCTTTAATATAAGGAATCATATTTAAATCCTTTGGTGTCATACTAAATACTTCTTGATCATCATTAAATTTAAAACTAAATCGGCAAACTTGAGCACATCCACCTCGATTACTATCGCGATTAGTTGCATAATTAGACATTACACATCTACCCGAAAAAGACGTACACATCGCCCCGTGAATAAAACACTCTAATTCTAAACCAGTCTCCTCTTTTATTCTTTTAATATCCTTTTTATTTGCTTCCCTTGCTAAAACTATTCTAGTAGCACCCAAAGACTTATAAAATTTTGCTGTTTCATAATTTAAAATACTAGCTTGCGTAGATATGTGACATTCAAACTTACAATTTAATTTTTTAGCTAAATCTAAAACTACTAAATCACTTAAAATAATCGCATCTATCCCTATTTTATCTAATTCTAATAAATATTCTCTTAAACCAACCAAATCCTTATCATGAAAGACAATATTTACCGTTACATATACTCTTTTCCCTAAGTTATGAGCAAACTCCGTTGCTTTTTTGACATCAGCCAAGCTAAAATTTAAAGCATTAGCTCTTAAACTATAATCTTGTCCGCCAAAATATACCGCATCTGCGCCATAAAGTAAAGCTACCTGTAAACGTTCTATATCACCAGCTGGTGCTAATAACTCTACTTTCATTTCACTGCCCCCTTAATTTAAAAATAGTCTCTTTATCTAAAAATCCTCGGTCACTTTCCACCTTACTATTTCCATTAAGAAAATTAACTATCTCTTCAAAACTTAAAAAAGTACTATTAATATAAAAGTATTTAGCATTTAAATCCATCAATTCTAATCCATTAAATACTTTCTCGCTATAAACAACTGTCCCATCTTGATTTTCCATCACTCTAAACTTTATCTTACTACTAATTTCTTCAATCGTTCCATAATACCTTCTTGGTAATTGAAAATTATCATTATAATTAGATAGTAAAAGTCTTCGTGAATACATTATCTGATTATATCCCAATACTTGAATAACTACTCTACCAGCTGTATTTACACTAATATTTTTAATTTCCTCTTTTGTAAGCTCATTACTTATAAATACCGCATCTACCCCCTTAGCTAACCAAAAATTAATACTCTCACTATTCGTCCCAACATGATTCTGAAAAAATATTAATTCCCAGTCTAAACCAAGTTCTTTTACTAAATTAAATACAGCAATATCTTCATAAATAATTCCTTTAACTTTTAAAGTCGGCAATAATCCTCTTAATCGATCAACATCATCACAATCTAAAATCCGATTAATTAAAACAAAATTATCTGGATACTCATTTATTATCTTTTCTTCAAAAACATTTTCATACCCCACACAAAAATCCTTCAATGCAAAAAGAAAAGTGTTAATTCCCACTTTTTTATATCTATCTATATCTTCTAAATGTTCAATATTTACAATAATCTTACTTTTCATCTTTTCTCACACTGACACTAATTCCATCGCCAATATCAAAGAATTTCGTTTCAAAATCTGGATTATTCTTCAAAAATTCAATATACTTTTCAATTTTATCAACCAAACTTTTTAAATTCTTTGATTCAATACTATCTTTATTACCAACATAACCATGGAATTTTAAATTATCTGTAATAATACAACCATCTTTACTCAAAAAGTATTGGAATTTTTCAAAAAATTTCGTATATTGACCCTTTGCTGCATCTATAAATATTAAATCATACTCTACATCCTTTAAATTTACTTCTAAAGCATCTTGATATACTACATTAATATTTCTTTCTAAGCCACATTTTTTAACATTCTTTAAAGCTTCCATATATCTAGCTTCATCACGTTCAATTGTCGTTACTCGCACATCTTCCGCCGCACTAGCCATTAAGATTGCTGAATATCCAATCGCACTACCAATTTCTAAAATATTTTTAACATTATTAGCTTTAATATATTTCATTATAAAAACAATTGAATCTTTCTCAATTATTGGAACATTATGCTCCTTAGCATATTCTTCCATTTCCATTATTGTTTCTTTCACAAACACTCACTCACTTTCAGGCTTCACACCAGTTGCCTTCATTTCTCAACTTATTTATTGTAGCATTATGTTCCGCTTCTGTATAGTTAAAATATGTTTTTCCACTACAATCTGCTACAAAATACAAATAATCATTTGGTTCCGGATATATCGCTGCTTTAATCGAAACTAAACTAGGACTAGCGATTGGTCCCACACTAAGTCCTCTACTTTGTCCACAACGCCAATTAGTATTATAGCCATTAGTACAAGTTGCTAAATCATCAAATGTAAGACCATCTTGAAAAGATTTACCTACCTCATATCTCGTCGTTACATCACTATCTAAAGAATAACCATTAATAATTCTATTCAAAAATACCTGGGCTACTTTTGCTCGATCAAGTGGGCTTTTACCTTCACTTTCCACAATACTAGCTAAAGTCATTAATTCGTGAATTGAAAGACCTCGATCATTAATATCATCTTCTAAAGGCTCTAACTTATTTGCTAAATTATCTAACATTGCTGTAATTACATCATCAACAGTACTTCCAACATTAAATTGATATGTATCCGCAAACAAATATCCCTCTAATCCGTGATAAATTCTTTCATCCAGAATTTCATCAGTTAAAAACCAATATTTATCAATCTTTTCTTCTAAATAATCTTTACTATCAACTAATTTTAAAGCTTCATCATAATCAAATCCTAAAGCTTTACTGGCAATTTTAAGATGATCAGTTAAATTTTGCCCTTCATAAAAAGTTATATTAACTACATTTCCCGTAATCTTCCCTAAACCAAAGCTATTAAGTATTTCAGGGGTACTCATATTTCTTTTTAAATTATACTCCCCAGCTTGTATAACAATATCTTTATGTAATTTTACATATACATAAGCAGCCATTTTACTTTTAATTAAATTAGCATCAGCTAAATCATCAATAACATTTTTAGATACTTCTCCACTATTAATCACAAAAGATACCACTTCATCACTATCATTAACAGCTTTTAAGCTAACTTTATAGAAAACTATTAAACCAATTACTAATAATAAAATAAAACCTACAATCGCTCCAAGTATTATCCATAACTTCTTACTCTTCATCAATTATTAGCTCCATTTGTATCTATATCAGTTTTACTTTGAATTGAAGATAATATATTTTCTACTACTAACCATTCTTTTTCACTTTCAATAGGTCCTAAAGTCGCATCCTTCCCCGTTGGATCATAAGTTGAAGCATATACTTTCGTACTACCATTTTCATCTAATGTATTATCCGTATAAACTATATAACTCTTCTTTGTCTCATCACTATCAAAAGTAAATAAGACTTCACATTCCACTTCTTTCCCTTCATCATTCATTATTGTAAACACACTTTTATCATTTTCCATCGTTTTCTCTCCTTCTCAAATAACTTTCAAGTATTATCAATGCCGCCACCCCGTCAATAATATTCTTTCTTTTTTTTCTACTTAAATCTGCTTCCAATAAGATATTTTCTGCTTCAACTGTTGTTAGTCTTTCATCTTCTAATACTACTGGTATATCTAAATTATCTTCCAAAACTTTTTTAAAATTTAAAGTTCTTTCCGAAGCAAATCCTAATGTATTGTCCATATTTTTTGGTAATCCTAATACTATAGTCCCAACATCTTTTTCTTTGATAATCATATCTAGTTCCTTTACTAAAGTATCATAATTATCATATCTAAGGACGCCTAAAACACTACCAAGCGTATTGCTTCGATCGCTAATAGCCAGTCCTAATGTCTTAGTTCCTAAATCTAATCCTAATACTCTCAAATCTTCTTTAAATAAGCTTCCAAGATAATTGCTGTTAATTCCGACCTATCAATATTCATAATTTTCTTTCTCGCATCCTGATAACTTGAAATATACCCTGGATCACCACTTATGATATAACCGACAATTTGATTTATCGGATTATATCCTCTTTCTTTTAAAGAATCATAAACTTCCCGTAAAGTCCTAGAAACATTCTCTTCTTTTAGAAGCTCTACATCAAATAAAGTTGTTTTGTCCATAAAATCACCTACCAATACACAACACTATTCTATCAACTTTTACTTACTTTTACAAGTTTAGAGAATTAGCAGCCGTAATATCTCTGTTAATTGATTTTGCAAAACAAAGACAATTACCAATCCCGTAACCAAAAAAGGCCCAAAAGGAATTTCCACTTCCTTCTTCTTAAAAATATAATATACTGCCATTGGATAAGTTAAAAAAGAACCAATTACTAATACCAAAACACCTAGATAAAAATTTAAAGTTAAACCAAAAAGAAAAGATAATTTAACATCTCCTCCCCCTAAAGATTCTCTTTTAAATTTCTTATCTCCCACTATTTTCACTAATAACATCATTAAAAACATTATAATTCCCGATATCAAATGCCAAAGTCCACTTACTAATCCTTCCGTCCATAATATTACTCCAAAAACAATTACACATACGATTAATAAAGGAACATCTAATATCACTAAATATTTAAAATCACTAACATAAGTAATAACTAGTAATGATGCTAAAGCTAGCATAATAATGAGTTTAGGACTTAAACCATATAAATAATAAGCCATTGCAAATAATCCACCAGTTAATAGTTCAACTAGAGGATAAACTATTGATAATCTCTTCTTACATTCCTTACACTTACCACCTAAAAATATATAAGATAATACCGGAATTAATTCATAAAAAGCCAAAGTATGTCCACAATAATCACAATGACTTCTAGGTTTAATAATCGATTTATTTTGACACCATCTATCAGCTAACGCCATATAAAACGATCCAAAAAGTAACCCATAAATAAAGAATATCCATACCATAAAACCACCTACATAGAAATCTTTGAATACAAATCAAACATTGGCATTACAACTGACATTACAATAACACCTACCATAACTGCTAATAATGCTATCATAAGTGGTTCAATAAAACTTTTTAAACTATTTACTAGCATTGAATGTTGTTCTTGATAATACCTACTAACTGTATTCATCATACTAGCTAACTCCCCAGTTGATTCACCAGTAACAATCATATAATACGCTACATCTGGTACTGCCCAATGATCAGCAAAAGTTTCACTAATCTTTCCTCCAACAGCAATATTAGATATTGTATCAAACATTATTTCTTTATAAACCTCATTATTTGTAATTTTACTTAATATATCCATACTATCAGTAATAAATACGTTATTTTTAAGTAAAGAACTAAATGTCTTTGAAAAAATTGCCATTTCACTATAAATAATCATATTACCAACTACCGGTATATGCATTAATGCTACCTGGACAGTTTTTCTAAATGCTTTTATATTCTTATAAGCAATATAAAACAAAACTATCAGTACCACAATAACAATTATATACAAAACTAGATTGGACTTTAAATTATTTGATAACATAACAATAAACAAAGTAAGTCCATTAATATCGCTGCCCAAAGAATTAAATATCTGCGTAAATTGCGGTACGACATAAACTATAATAAAAGTTACTACTGCTAATGCAAATACCGTAATAATTGCCGGATAAGTCATTGCACTAATCATCTGTTTCCTTGTTGTCTCTGTTTCTTGATAATAATTTGCCATATCATCTAGCGTTTCCGCTAATTCTCCAGTAGCTTCAGCCGCTTTTAACATATTGATTAATAATGGTGGAAATAAACTTCCTTGCTTTTCCAAAGCTTCCGAAAAAGCTGTACCCATAGTTAACTCATAAACGATAGTATCAAATACTCGCTTTCTTCCTGAAGATTTTCCCATTTGATTCCCCAAAATTCTTACAGCATCCGTTAAAGGAATCCCACTTTTAACATAGGTAGATAACTGTGTTAACCAGAATATTAAATCTTTATTACTCATCTTCTTAGCTAAAACGCCACTTTCGCCATAAACAAAATTAATCCATTTACCTGTCTCAATTTTAAACACGTCATAGCCTTCATTTACTAAGAAAGTATTAACATCCAATTTTGAAAAGCCAGTAAAACAACCAGAAACAATTTTTCCTTTAGGATCTTTCGCCGTATAACGATAAACTGTCGGTTTTGAAAGTCTTTTAGCATCTTCGCCAACTAATTCCTGCTGTAAAACACGTTTTTCTTGTTCTAATTTTTTCAAGCGCATTTTAGTTATTCCTAATAAATCCTCTATTTTTTCTAAAATGCTTACTTTCCGTCTTCTACTTCTTCTCCTTGCCTGTTGTTGAGTAGCATCAGTATTATCGGCTCCCAGTACTTTCTTAGTACCTCTATAAGCTTTATCAACCCCACTACTAGAGGCATAATATAAATGAGCTAAAGTATCTATAAATATTGATTTGAATCCTCTCCAAGCATAAACAAAAATATCAATAATAAAATAAATTATTTCTCTAGCCCCTAAATATATTAAATTAAAAAAATGCGCAATTGAATTAAGCGGATTAAATCTTTCTTCCTTCTGACTATTAGAGTTAGTCTGTACTTCTGTCCCCTTTTTACTACCCACTAAAGTACACCTCCACTCTTTTACTATCCCTAAAATTATAACATATTTTTTTAATTATATAAACTACTTTTGCATTATAATTACAATTTAACATATATTATAGTGAGGTAATGTAATATGTTTCCATATCAAATTGCAAGAAATCCTTTTAGTTTAACTAAAATAATCGCTGGTTTATCTAAAACTTTAAAAATAGCTAATCAAGTAATCCCTCTTTATGGTCAAGTAAAACCAATGATTACTAATGCTAGACAAGCATTCTCACTATTAAAACCTAGTCCTAAGCCCAAACAAAAAGAAGTCAATATCATTCCAACATCAACTCCCCGTTTCTTTATCTAAGAACTATTTTAAAGTTCTTTTTAAATATTCAATTCTTTCTTTCAATTCCTCATATTTACTATCATCTACTTTTAAGTGTTTAAGAATATCTTCATCCTTTTTAACTAAGTATTGATAATATTCTTGATATTCCATATTTATTAAACCATATTTAATTTCATTTTCGCTATTAATTTTCTTACTTCTTATAAATTCCATAATTTCATAGTATTTCTTATTTTCTAAGACTACTAGTTCTCTATTTAAATAAAATCCCATATGTCTTACAAAATTCCTTAATTTTTCCATATCATTATTACTAGCTAAAACTAATTTCCTAATATGTTTAATTTTTTCATTGCTTAGAATATTCATCATCGTAGATGCCCCCATACCAGCAACGACAATAGTATCGAAATCTTTAATATCAATATTATTAAGTCCATCACTTAAACAAGTTTCAATATCTAGTCCTCTGCTTTGAATATTCTTCCTTGCTTGTTCTAAAGGTTTTTCTCGAATGTCACTAGCGAGTATTTTTCGGCATAGTTTATTCTCCCATAAATATATACTCAAATATCCATGATCACACCCAACGTCTATTACTTTATCAAATGGGTCAATTAAACTAGCAACTGCTTCTAATCTTTTCTTTTTCATTATTCTGTCATAAAGTCTTTCAATTTCTTTGCTCTTGAAGGATGTCTTAACTTTCTTAAAGCTTTCGCTTCAATTTGTCTAATTCTTTCTCTTGTAACATTAAAACGTTTACCAACTTCTTCAAGAGTATGACTAGTTCCATCAATTAAACCAAATCTTAATTCCAAAACTTCTTGTTCTCTTTCTTGTAAAGTCATTAAAACTGATCTAATTTCTTCTTTTAATATTTCATTTGTTGCATACTCTTCCGGTGACATACTTCTTTCATCTTTAATAAAATCACCAAGATGTGAATCATCCTCTTCTCCAATTGGAGTTTCAAGTGATACTGGATCTTGACTAATCTTAATAACTTCTCTAACCTTTTCAATCGAAATACCCATTTTTTCTGCCAATTCTTCTTCTGAAGGTTCTCTATTCAATTCCAAAGTCATTTGTCTTTGAATTCTTGCCATCTTATTAATTGTTTCTACCATATGTACTGGCACCCGAATTGTTCTAGCTTGATCTGCTAAAGCTCTAGTAATAG
>CANQIR010000007.1 GCA_947624095.1 uncultured Bacilli bacterium | reverse complement strand
CCCGCTTGTGAAACTGGTAATCCCCAATATTGTCCAGAAACTTGGTCAAAAGCTATTGGATTATCTCTAACTAATCCTGGCGCTTATGCTAAAAAAACAGCTATTCGTCCCGATATGACTTTTAAAGTTCCAGATAACATTACTGATGAAGAAGTTGCTATGGTTGAACCAACTGCAGTTGGTCTTCACGCCGTTGATCTTGCTAATGTCCAAATTGGCGCTAAAGTCTTAGTAGTAGGTGGCGGTATCATTGGTCAAATATGTGCTATGTTTGCTAAAATGGATGGTGCTTCTTATGTTGCTGTTAGCGAAACTAATCCTAAACGTGGTGCTAAGAGTGTTGAATTAGGATGTGCTGATGAATGGTTTAATGCAAAAGACGAAAAATTTATGGAAAATGCTCGCAGAAAATGTCCATACGGTTATGATATCGTCTTTGATTGCTCAGGTAATTCCGCTGCTGTAAGTTCTGCACTTGCTTTGGCAAGACCAAATGGTAAAGTAGTAATGGTTGGTGTATCTATGGATAGTATCACTATTCCATCAGTCCTAATTGTAATGCACGAATTAATTGTTCTAGGTGCTATCGGTTACACTTCTCAAGAATTCCAAAAATGTATTGAATTAATGTCTGAAAAGAAAATTAATATGTTAAAATTTGTCGATGATATCGTACCATTAGAACAAGTTCAAGCTTCATATGAACGCTTAACTAATGGTAATGATAGTGCTATTAAGATATTAATTGATCCAAACAAATAAAGCTTCCAAAACTGAAGCTTTTTTAATTTACTCAAAAACTATTAACTCGTGCTGTGCTCTCGTACAAGCCACATATAATAAATTCTTTTCATCTTTATCATACTTAGATTTATCATCTTGATAAACAATTACTGAATCAAATTCTAATCCCTTCGCTAAATAAGCCGGAATTACTAATAATTCTTTCGAAAACTCTTCACTATTAGCATCAACATAAGATATTTTAAATTTATTCTTTAATCTATCATAAACTCTTAAAGCAGTTACTTCATCCTTAGTAACAATCGCCGTATTCTTATACTTCTCTTTTAATAAATTAATATCTGTTTCTAAATCACTTTGTTTATGAATTAATACCGGTTGATGAACTTCCTTTCTAATCGCACTAATATGTTTAAGACCTAATATTTTATTAGTATATTCTATTATCTCTTCACTTGATCTATAAGTCTTAGATAACTCAATATACCTACTCTTCCATAATTCATTCAACTCATCTAAACTATCATAATGATAATATGGATTAATATTTTGATTAATATCGCCCAGTATTGTAAAATTAGCTCTTTTAAATATTTTACTTATAATTTTATATTGTAAAAAATTATAATCCTGAGCTTCATCAATTACTACTTGTTCCATATACCTATCATAATAAAACCCTTCCATTAATCCTTTTAAATATACTAGTAATAAAGCATCCTCATAATTAATCTCTTTATTATTCTTTAACTTATTAATCTCACTTTCCTTAATTTCATATTTAAAGAATTTACTTTTATAAAAATCTCTTAAGAAATATTTAAAATCTTTCTTAATCCCTAAAGCTTCTAATATTAATTTTTGATAAGTATTCTTTTTCCCGCTCTTCCCTCGGTAATTACTTTCACTTAATTTAATTGCCATCTCTTTTATTCTTTCAAAGAAAGTCAAATTACTATATCTTTCGTGAAACATTTGATTTAATTCTTTAGGTTGATATTCAAATACTTTATTTTCCACAAAACCAGTTTTAAATTTCGTATTTTTTATTAAATCATCCACATAATCTTCCATATCTTTAATTATTTCTTTACTTTGCTTGTAGATAACTAATCCTTTATCCACATCACCATCTTGGTAGTAACGGGCTAAAAAATGAATAAAGGTTTCTACATTTTTATATTCAGAAATAATCTTATGTAAATAATCATGGAATGTTGTCTGAACTGTATTTTCTTCTCCTAATTCAGGTAATACATTCGAAATATACTCCGTAAATATTTGGTTAGGTGAAAATATCAATATCTTCTCACTCGTTAAATTAGGTATTTTATAAAGTAAGAAAGCAATCCTATGTAGTGCTACACTCGTCTTCCCACTACCAGCAATACCTTGCACTATTAAATTCTTATCCCTTGTATTTCTAATAACTTGATTCTGTTCTTGCTGAATTGTATTAACAATATTCTTCATCTTTTCATTAGAATTTTCAGCTAATACTTCTTGTAACATTTCATCATTAATATTTAAAGAATTATCAAATACTCTTACTAACTTCCTATTCTCTATCTTATATTGTCTTTTTCTTTCTAACTCTCCTTTAATAATTCCTTCCGGTGCCACATATTCAGCTTTACCCGTTTCATAATCATAAAATAAACTACTAATTGGCGCCCGCCAGTCATAAATTATATTAGTAAACTCATCTTTCTTCAAATAAGTCATCCCAATATAAATATCTCTTTTTGCCCCCTCATCTTCTTGAAAAATAATAGATGCAAAATAAGGTGCTTCTTTAATTTTCATTAGTTTTTTAAAGTAATCCCTTTCTCTCAGCATATTCCTTGCATCCATTTCACTCTCAGTTCTTACACTATTGAGTTCTTGAACATCCATATCCCCTTTATTCTCCCAGACATATCTTGAGAAATCTTCGGCTTTTTCTTTTGATTCAAAGATGTGTTCACCCATCTTTGTAATCTTCTCATCCAGTAATTCACAAGTAATCTTTAAATGTTCCCTTTCTTCTTGCATTTCTTTTGCATTCATCAAAAATCCCTCCATTTCATAAACGCAAAAAAGCCCGATATCTATCGAGTCCATCAAGTAAAAATATTCAGTTGTCAAATTTTAAATAAAAAAGTCAAATTCAATATATCACATCAAAAAAGAAAAGTCCAATACTTTTCTTCAAACTTATAAACTTAAATTATAAGGATTGTCATAAGACCCATCATTTCCATCATCTACAATCTGTACACTCGATTTCAGATAAACGACCGGCCGGACCCCACGCGTACCGTAAGCGTCGTTGCGGTTGACATAGCCACTGCTGTTCACAGGGAAGACACCGTAAGCAGTCGAAGAACTAGGCACCGGAGTAATCGTCCATTGAACTTGGCTTGAATTTAATAGCCAATCATCTTTATAGCATTCGCTCATACCCTCCCAGTTATATAATTCTTTTTTTAAACATGCATCTCTTCCAGATGTTCCTCCTCCTGTTGCATAGCCATAATCACTTGGATACATTAATCCTACTCTTCCTATCCATTTTGTTGTTCTTACTGTTGTATCATTACAATAATTACCACCTGTACATATTTTCCCAGTGTGGTCACTTCGTTCTGCTGTATACATATCTTTTGTATTTGTATTACTATATGTTTTTGTTGTTCCATCTACTGTTCCCGTATTCCACATTACCGTTGCTACCATTCCTCTTGCTGTTGCATCTAATCCTTTTATTTTATTACCATCCTTGATTGAGAAATCACAAGCAATATGAGTATTTTTTAGATCATTATAACAGTATTCACTTGAACCAGAATTATAATATGTATCATTTAGTAATGTATTTAAATCAGCTTCACTCCACTCATTTACTCCAAGACCCTTATTGATACTCTCTTCACTACTATCCCAAGAATAGTTACCTATTGATTCATCTCTTATTATCTTTAGTCTTTTTTCGTATGGACCATCTACACTTGACTTAACATAGAATACTCCAATAATTCTCCATAACTCATCATTAAAGTTTACATAATTATTTGGACTGGCTCCCATATATCTAACATTTTCATCTGGATCATCATTATTCATTGTGGTAGGATTATCAGCTAATAAGTTCTCAATATATTCGGCTCCCGTTGCTTCGCCTGCTACCGAATCTACAACAACCTTACTCATAAAAGTAGTACTACCAACTTGATCATTTGTTGCATCATAATCTATCCATAATTTTAAAGTGTAACTTCTTGAAGCTCCAGGATTTAAACCTCCAAAATCTAATGACCTAGAACTTGTAGCATCACTTAACGTAGGATTGACACTATTATAAGCAGAATATAATTGTGGTCTTCTCTCATTTAATTGCAACTTAACATATCCATCATCCATCGTTGAACCAGTTAATTTTTCTAAATTTAAACTAAATTTAGCATAGATAGTACAAGAATTAGTTATTTTAAAACTATAAGCTTTTTTCTTAATACCTTCTTCATCAGAAATCGGATACTCATTATTCAAATTAATATCAGAATCTTCTGTTTCCACAAAATCAACACTTAAACATCCTGCATTAAGTACATTCGTTCCTTCTTGTTCGACTGTCTGTGTCCATACAGCATAAGAATATCCTACAGCTATTGCTACGCATAAAAGAACAGCTAAAAATGCTAGTAATATTGTTTTTTTCGACTTTACTACCTTGTCCACTTCTATTCACCTCTTTATTATTATAACACAAAATTTCAATTTGTATTACAATTTGTGTTACTTACATTATGTAATACAAAATTTTATACTTTTGATAGTGAGGTGAAGTTAATGAATGAATTTAAACTCCCTAATGCTTACGAAGAAAAATCTGTCTTAAAAACTATTCGCTTAAAATACAATACTCTTCAACAAATTGAAGAATTATCTAAAAAGAGTAATTTATCTGTTAATAGATTAATTAATGAGTGCCTAACTTATGCTTTAAATAATCTAAGTACTGAAAAAGAAAGTAACGATGAAAAAGAGACTATCAAAATATAATGATTAATCTCCTTTTCTTATATTGATTAAAACAATAGCTAACTATTTTCTCTCTTTATCTATAGCTAAAGCTAAAACTGGACACCATTGTCTTGGTACATCTGCTTCTCTTTTTAATAATGCATCATATCTTTTTTCTAGTTCCTTAGCCGGATACTTAATAATCTCTTCCGGTTCATACATAGTCTTAAAAGAAGTTCCTTGATAAAATGCCCCACCTGTTAAATCAAGAGTTCCTTTAATATTAGTTGGATTATCACTATCTATTAACTCATAATAAGAATGTAAAAAGGCTCCACCAAATAAATTAGGCATTTTACCAGTTACAATATAATCATCACTTAAACAATCTGCAAAAATCTGCACAACTTCATGACAATGTCCCCTAAACTCAAATACCTTAGATAATTCCATTTTACCAACATTTTGAAATCTATATAGCGGTATCGTATTCATTGCCCCATACATTGAAATTACCTGCTTACCATCATAACCCAATACATAAGGTAAAGACTTAAATGATTGTGCAAAAGTCGCCCTAACATCATCCGGTAGATTATATTGATTCACTAAATTTAGCATTCTAAATATTATATTTCGATCATTAACTTCATAATATTCGAGTAAATCAAATAACTCATCCTTAAGATATTCATATTTGGGATCCAATAATAATATTTGTAAAAACTGGGTTGGACTCATTCCAATAGTATCCATTAATCCATATCGTTTATGTAATTCACCTAAAATAATTGCAACTATTTGATTGGCTTTTTCCGTCGAAGCCCTATCAATTCGCTTAACCACATCTTCAAATCTTTCCATAAAAAATACCCCTCTTTCAACGGAGAGATATTCTAACAAACTTGTCTAAATTAGTCAACTTTCTCTAAATTTGCTTTCATTAAACTACCTATTTCATCATACAACTTTTGATTAGCTTCCTCTAAACTCATATCACCAACTTTAAACGGCTTACCAAATCTTACTTTTAAATTTTTACTTCTAAACTTATAATCACCCGTAACTCCAAATGGTACTAAAGTTGCTCCGGTTTTCTGTGCCATTGACACTGCCCCAAATTTAAAAGGTAATAAAAATTCTTTCGTCTTATTTCTTGTTCCTTCTGGAAATAAACCAATTGCTCCACCATTTTCTAATACTTCTATTGCTAAAGACTTTGCTTCCTCATCATGAATACTTCTATCTACCCTAATACAACCAGTAATCTTAAAAAAACACGCAAACTTGCCATCAAAATATTCTTTCTTTGCCATATAATGTACTACTCTTTTAGTTGAAACAATTACTGAACATTGGTCCATCATATGTTTATGATTACCAACAATAATAATTGGTCCTTCTTTAGGAATAACTTCTTTATTATAAATCTTTGGCTTGTAATAAAACTTAAATATTGGTCCCAGTATTGGTTTTAATCCTTTATACCCCCACTCACTTAGCTTTGTCATTTCTTTTTTCCTTCTCTTCATTTTCTAACCTTTTATAATCAATCTTTTTATATAACGTTTGTGGTAGACTATCTCTAAATTCGACTTCTTTAGGTACTGAATAAACCGCTAATTCTTTCTTACATAAATCTCTAATATCTTTCTTTAATTTATCACTAGCTTCCACACCATCTTTTAAGACTACAAAAGCTTTAGCTACATTCATCTTATATGGATGAGGTACACCAATTACACAACAACTTTTAACACTTGGATGTTTATTAATAACTTCTTCAATAGCACTAGGATACACATTAAATCCAGAAGATATAATAACTCTCTTTAATCTTTGCGTAAAATAGATCACCCCATTAGGAGCAATATAACCAATGTCCCCAGTATGTAACCAAACTTTACCATCATTATGCTTTTTCAAAACATTTGCTGTTTCCTTTTCATTATTTAAATATCCCATCATTAATGTTGGACCATTAACACAGATTTCTCCTTCCTCTCCATAAGGAAGTGGCTCAACACTATCCGGTGCACATATACAAAAATCATTACCTACCATTGGAATACCAATCGAACCAGGTTCATTAGTTCCATCAAAAGTATAAGCAGTAGCTGCCACACTTTCCGTCATTCCATACCCTTTAGTAATTGAAATACTAGCTCCCCTACTTCTTAAAAATTTATTCATCTCATCTTCCATACTAAGTGGTAAAAAATCTCCTCCACTAATTACATACTTTAAACAAGATAAATCAACATTCTCAAAACGTTTATTACTCAACATAGCTTCCCATAACGTTGGCACACCCGCAATTACATTTGGATGATATTTTTGAATAGTTTTATGAAATCTCTTACCATCAAATTCTGGTATTAAAATAACTTCTACTCTTAAACATAATGGTGCGTGCGTACAAACTCCTAACCCAAAACCATGAAATATTGGTAATATTGTCATTATCTTATCTTGTGGTCTTACATTAATAACATTAACTCCACTTTGTTGTGCTAAAGCATTAAAAGCATAATTACTAATCATAATTCCCTTAGGTGTTCCAGTTGTTCCTCCACTATGTAAAATAATTGCTAAATCATTCTCATCCATACTTACTTTTACATCTTTACGATATCCATATCCTAAATTAACAAAATCTGTCCAAGTCATATAATCTTTTTCTTTAAAACTAGGTTTCTTAATCCTTATACCTTGTGTTAACTTATACCCAACTTCTAACATCTTAGGCATTGATTCACTTACTGAAGTAATTATCGTCTTATAAACAGAAGTATCTTCTAATAAATCCTTAACTTTTTCATAATTAGCATCATACAAAATCAATATTCTAGACTTTGATTCTTGTAAATAATGTTTAATCTCTGCTGCACCCGATAAAGGATGAATCATATCTGCTACCGCCCCAATATAATTAGCAGCATAAAAAGTCTCAACAGCTTCTGGTGTATTTGGCATACATATCGTTACAATATCTCCCTTTTTTACCCCAAGACTTCTTAAACTTCTCCCAATTAATTCTATTCTTTTAAACATCTCATTATAAGTAATTCTTGTTCCAAAATAATTTAAAGCATAAAAATCTAAATCATTCCCTACACAATCTTCCAAATAATCATAAATAGATTTGTTAGTAAACTTAATGCTCCTTGCTTCTCTAGAATAATACGCAAGCCAAGGTCCTTCCGGTGTTTTCTTTTTAAATAATTTTAAGAAAAATCTATTAATAAATCCCATCTTATCTTCCTTTCCTTAATCCCTCTTTGATTATTTCCATTAATTTTTCATTTTCTTTTTCTAAATCACTATCTACCATTTTATATGGTTTACCAAATTCTACTTTAAGTCCTTTTCTAAATATCCTATAACTTCCTGTAATTACAAAAGGTACAATATAACTATCAGTATCACTAGCTAATTTAACACTTCCCATTTTAAATGGCATTATAATCTCATCTGTCCGATTAATTGTACCTTCCGGAAATATTCCAATAACTTTATCATCTAATAAAAATGTTCTAGCTGTCTCCATTGCTTCCTTATTCTTCTTACTCCTATCCACCGGAATAATTCCCATATTCTTAAATATTACTTTTTTCCATCCTTTATATAAGGAATCTTTCGCCAAAAAATGAATACATCTCTTTGTTGAAGATATTAAAAGTAAACAATCAAAATTATTAGTATGATTCCCCGCTAGAATTACTCTTCCTTCTTTGGGAATATTCTCTTTACCAATAATTAGAGGTCGATATACAATCAAGAACAAAAACTTTATAATAGGTCTAACAATTTTGTAAAATATAGGTTCCTTCATTATATCAACTCCACTATAATAATATAATATATTTTCCAAAAATACAAATTTTCCTTATTTGACACTTATTCTCTTCGACAAAATAAGTCTATATTTAAAAGTTCCTTTCCATTTGTTATAATCATCTTATACATTGAGGGATATTATGAAAAAAAAGAAATATTTTTATTATTTATTTTGGATATTTATTGTCTCATCCATCTTTGGCTGGCTTTTTGAAGTTATCTTATCATTCTGCCGTGGTCAAGGATTTGTCAATCACTCATCCTTAGTTCTCGGTCCTTTTGGCCTTGCTTATGGTGTCGGTGCTTTAGCATTATCTATCTTTCTATATAAATTTAAAAAAAGTAACAATTTAACTATATTTATGGTAAGTGCAATATCATCTTCTATTTTAGAATATATTATGAGTTGGGGAATGGAATATTTTATGGGCTTCACTGCTTGGGATTATTCAAGTCGTCCCTTTAATCTAAATGGTCGTATCTGTTTATTATTTGCTCTTATTTGGGGATTACTAGGTATTATCTGGATTAAAATTATTTATCCAAAGTTTTGTAAAATTATTGACCGTATCAATTTTGATAACTTAAAAATAATTACTAATACCTTAATTTGCTTCCTTATCTTAGATGTATTTCTCACTCTCACCTCTTTTTATCGTATGACTAAAGAAATTCAAGACATCCCACCATCTAATTCTTACGAAGAATTTTTAGACAAATATTTTGGTTATGATTATCTAGATAATATGTATGTTAATGTTGATCGTTTAAAGAGGTGAAATAATGAAAGTTTTAGTTTTAACTTGCTCAACCGGTGGTGGTCATAACGCCGCCGCTAACTATATAACTAATGAATTACTTGCACATAATATTCCTACTACTTATCAAAATTATCTTGCTCTATATGATAAGAAAACTCAAAATTTACTAGAGAATGCTTATTACAAATCCCTAGCTCATAATGGTTTCTTCTTCAAAAATATTTATAAATTAGGTGAAATCTATAATAAAACAAATATCACCTCCCCAGTTTATTTATTAAATAAAATAGGTCGTAAAAAATTGGAAGACTTAATTAATCAAGAACAATATGACTTATGTATTTGTACTCATCTATATCCAGCCCTAGCTTTAACTGCCATCAAAAAAGAAAAAGATATTCACTTTTTATTTATCGCCACTGATTATAAATGTATTCCTTTTACTAATGAGATTAATCCTGATTACTTTATTATTCCTTCCGCTGAATTAAAAAGTGATTATTTAAGTTTTAATATTCCCGAAGAAAAAATAATTCCTTTAGGTATTCCCGTAGATGTAACTATTACCAAATCAAAAAATGAAATAATTAAAGAATTAGAATTATCTTATCCCAAAAATATCTTAATAATGAGTGGCTCTATGGGTTTTGGTAATCTAAAAGAAATAGTTACATCTTTACTTAATGGTACTAGAAATACTGGTATCATTATTATATGTGGTAATAATGATGACTTATATCTTGATTTAAAAACTATTAAAGATGACCGTTTAAAAGTATTAGGATTTATTAATAATTTTAAAGAATACGCTTACGTTTGTGATGTTTTACTATCTAAACCAGGTGGTCTTGCTACTACCGAAATTGCTGCTTTAAGAAAACCTCTAATCCACATAACCCCAATACCAGGTGTCGAAACTTATAATGCTAATTTCTTTCAGAATCATCATATGTCTTTAGTAGCTAAAACTAATGATGAAGTTGTCAACCTAACAAACACTTTACTAAATAATCCCGATTTACAAACAGAATTGACTACCAATTTAGCCAAATACATCAATAATAATAGTGTTAAAGACTTATATAATTTTATAATTACAACTTATAAATAAAAAACTATATCTCTATAGTTTTTATGGTCTTAATGCCGTTATTGGTAATATATATATCCCATCTTCATCTTGCGCCACAGCACTAAAATTACTTGTAATAATCGCCATAAACTTTGGCGGTTTTTTCATATTATTTTTAAATTTCATCAAATTAGCTTTAGCTTCATTAACTGAATTATATCCTAACTTTACCTCAATAGCAGCATATTCTCCATTAGCAAATTCCAATATAGCATCAACTTCTAATCCCGTAACATTATCTCTAAAATAATATAATTTCCCTCCCAAATATTCAATATATATTCTTAAATCTCTTTCTACTAAAGATTCAAATAAAAATCCAAACGTATTTAAATCATTTAATAATTTTTCTTCATTTAAATTTAAAGCCGCACAAACAAGGGAAGGATCAGTAAAGTGTCTTTTTAAAGATTTACTTAATCTTTCAGAAGAACGATAATTTTCATTATAAGCCGGTTGATTCTCTAATAAATTTAACCTATCCAAAACATCAATATAATCATCTAAAGTAAGTCTACTTTCAATCCCTACCATATTATTTTCTTTAATATCTCTAAGTAATGTACTATTAGAAACGATAGTAGATTCATTACGAGCTAAAGATTGAATTACCATTTTCATCTTCTGTTTATCCCTTTTTCTATCATCACTAATATCTTTATCTAATATTGATTCAATATAACTCTTAGGTATTAAGCCACATAGCTTTTTTTGTGTTTTTAAATTACTAGGCCAACCTCCTCTAACAATAAAATTAGCAATTTCATAAATATCTTTTTTTTCAACATTACAATTTTTTTGAGTACCATCATACATCGCCTGAATTGAAGCTTCACCACTAGAATCACCAGATTCATACAAACTCATTGTATACATTTTTAATTTACCAATTCTCCCAGCTCCTGAATGAGTTATATTAGCTTTTTTCTTATCAGTTAATTGTGTTGAACACGTAAGTATATATTTCCCCTTTTTAGAATCTTCGTCACACCTTCTTCTAACTCTATCCCAAACCTCTGGCACTAAATGCCACTCATCAATAAGTTCTGGTTGTTCCCCATTCAAAATCAAATCTAAATCAAGTAATGCCTGGGCTTGCGTTTCCGCATCATCTAAATACTTAATGCTCTTGGCACTTTTAGAAGCTGCCCATGTTTTTCCACACCACTTAGGTCCTTCAACAGATACCGCTCCAAATACTTCCAGATATTCAGCTAAGTTTTTATCTATCAATCGAGCTATATATTCCTTCTCATTAAACTTCATATAAGTCATCTCCTAAAACTATCTTACCATATATTATAGTATTATACAAATTTTAACGATTTTATTATACATTTTTTAACAATTTCATTATACAAATTTTAAAATTTTTATTATACAAATTTTAAAAAAAGAGTTCATCAAGAACTCTTATTGCCCTACTGAAATAGGTGCATTATGATAACTCATTTCATTTACTGGTTTTACTTTACCATTTTCAATTGTAAATACTTTCCATAATGTTCCCGCTTGGTTAGGTACATTGAACACAATCGGTTCTTCTTCACCAGCAATAAATAATTTAACTTGTGCCCCAGATAATCCTAAAGCTTTCGAACTACTAGAACTACGATTAGAATAATCGTGTACATAATAAGTATAAGTTCCCTCTACTCCTACATATACTGAAGTAGTTTCTGGTCCGTAACTAGTTGTATCATCCAAATCTAAGTTATCATACTTTGTATTATTATAATAATAATTTTTATTTTCAAAATATGTATGGAATGTTCCACCACCTGGTTTAGGTCCAACTAAATGGGAATCCAAATCACTAGGTGTCGCTCCCCAAGTAAGTATCGCTCTAATTTCCCCTTCTTTTAATATTGGTGTAATAGTACAATCCTGATTATTGTTTACTTTACTTAAAACAATAATATTCGTTTTGCCTGCCGTATAACCATTAGCACTTACATAAGCAGTATAATTCCCCGGCGTTAATGATACTTCATACCAGCCATTTTTGTCAGCTTGAATCTCCATCACAAAGTCTTCCGTTGAATTAGATACTCCTTTATATATCTTGAGTGATGCCTTAGGTATATGACTTCCATCAAAAGCATCTACAACATATCCTACTGCTGTACCTGTTTCTTTATTTTCCTCTTCATCAATTACTTTAAGTAAGACATTATATGTTGTAACTCCTTCATCAATCTTAATATTATAAACTTTATCTTCATAATACCCTGGGAAATAAATTACCATTGTATATGTTCCAACAGGTAAGATAAATTCATATTCCCCATCACCAAGACTAAATCCATCAGTTCCATAAGCACCAGTATAAGTTTCTTCTGTCTCATTATTTATAAATGATATAGCACCACTAAATAATTCTGGCATCTTATTAGTTTTAGCATCAAGAATTGAACCAGTTATATAACCATATTTTGTACTAGAATCTTCTTCTTTTTCTAATTCTTTTCTTAATTCGTCTACCTGTTCATTATAAGAACTTTTATCAAGTGCTAACAAAAATGAAGCCGCTACGTCTAAAAATTTATAAGGTTTTCCATCATATCTAATTTTATCACTAGCACCATCTATTAATGCTTCCTTAACTTCACTAGCTGTCAATTCAGGATCAAGGTTATAAAGTAAGGCAGCAGCTCCTGCTACTTGTGGAGTCGCTTGTGAAGTACCACCAATCCAATCATATTGATTATCATAAATAGTACTATAAACTCTACCTGGCGCTATTATATCAACATAATCACCATAATTAGAATAACTTGCTTTACTTAAAATAGTTTTACCAAAAAGACTTGTTGACATTTGTGCTGCACCAACAACTAGTAATCGATCATCAAGATAACTAACGTGTTTAAGCACATCAACTAATGCTTCGCCACTAGCATCTATATTATCATTCCCCGCTGCTTTAACAATTAAGAAATCTTTATTCATTTTACTTATTGTATCAAAATATGAATTATAAAATTCTTGATATTCAGCTTTTGATTCACTAGAAAGTTCACCTAAACCATAACTCATATTTATTACTCTAACATCTGACATTATCATTCTAGATAAAACAAATGAAATAGCAAAATTAGATGCATATTGTACTAATTTACCTTCTGGATCCAATGAATAATAACCAGATGGTGCATAATATAAATTGACATAATCAGTTATCCCTGAAACTCCTTTATCATCGTGTTTAGCTCCAATAATTCCTGCAACATGAGTTCCGTGAGATAAAACTGATAATGTATTACAACCTATTTCTGTTGTTTGATCTTTACTTTGACTATTTGCATATGCCAATAAAGTATCAATAGAATCAATACCAGTTGCATTATCACTAGCAACAAAAATATTATTCGTATTAATTTGTAAATCTTCGTGTTTATAATATACTGGTGAATCAATTACACCCACATTTATTTGATAAGGACTATAATTATTTAAATATTGATAAGCAGTTCTTGCTTTAATTAACTCATAATTATACTCTTTATTATCATAATCAAATTCCGCATATCCTGTCTTACCACAAAGATTAGCACTAGGAATAATTGTATTAACTAAATTATAACTAACACTTTCTATATCGGACTCATCTTCTAGCTCATCTTTAATATCCGTAATATCTCCCTCAAATTGAACTTGATACTGATTCATAAAGTAAACTTCTCCGACAACAGTTCCCCCATAATTATTTAAAAGTTTCTTAGCTTCGCTTGCTTTAACTCCCTCATAAAATGTTACTATTAATTCGTCTTTTACAGCTTGAACTCCATCAACCATCCCAACCTTACTTGCATCAAATTCACCAATATAACCTAATTTAAATTCTACTGGAATTTTTACTACATCGTGACTACCAAACAATGATTTAACATAAATTGTTAACTCTCTTTCTCCCACTGGAATTGATATATCACCAAGTTCCATCTTAGTACTAAATAATCCATCCTTATCTTCATACTTTGTATAGTATGACAAATCATTTTCATCAGCTGGATCAAAAGCATAATATATACTCCATATTGGTTTATTAGAACTTAAATCTATTTCAAAATCTAAATAACCAGTCTTTGTAACATTATCACCTTTAGTATTTACTTTAGCTTTAAGTGGTAATAAAAATATATAAGCTAACAATAACAAAATAACAATTAATAAAACAATTATTGAAATTACTAATATCTTATTACTTCTCGGTTTCTTCTCTTTCGGTACTTTTTCTTTTTTTGCTTTCTTTTCTTTCTTCTTTTTTTCCTTTTTATTTTCTTCTTTTACCGGTACTTCCTTACTTTCTGTAACTACTTTTTCATCATTTTTTTCTTCCTTAATAGTTACCAGTTCTTCTTTTACTTCCGGTTCTACCTTCTTCTCTTCTTTTTGCTTTACCGTTTTCGCCTTTGTAGTTTTTAGCTTTTTACCTTTTTCGGATTCCTTTTTGGTCTTAGTTGCTTCATCTTTATCTTTATTTACTTCTGCCATCTCACACCTCTAACTTTCTTATAATTAAGTATACTCTTATCACTAAATTTTAGCAATTAAAAAAAGGACTTTTAGTCCCTATCGCCACCCCCAAAAATTAATAGTAATCTTAATATTTGTAATGCACTAGCAATAACACCAGCTACATATGTCATCGCTGCCGCTCCTAACATATCTGCAACCCCTTTGCTCTCGCCTGCATCGGCCATTCCCATATCGGCCACAATTTTCTTCGCTCTATTACTTGCATCAAATTCAACAGGTAAAGTTACTAATTGAAAAATTAAACCAGTACCAGTTAAAGCAATACCTATTAATACTAAATTTAATGCCTGAAATAATATACCTAATAAAATTACCACATATGAGAAAGTTGTAGCCACATTAACTACTGGAAAAA
>CANQIR010000006.1 GCA_947624095.1 uncultured Bacilli bacterium | reverse complement strand
CAACCATGATTATTTAATTTCATACATATCCCTCATCAAGTAATATATCACAAAAAAAGATAGTTTTCACTATCTTTTAAAAATTAACTAAGCTAATTCTACAGTAGCTCCAGCTTCTTCTAATTGTGCTTTAATTTGGTTAGCTTCATCAGCAGTAATATTTTCTTTAACATTACCACCATTATCAGCTAATGCTTTAGCTTCAACAAGTCCTAAACCAGTAATTTCTTTTAAGATTTTGATAACACCAATCTTAGCAGCTCCAGCATCTTTTAAAACTACAGTCTTCATAGAACTTCCAGCGTCTTCTTGAGCTCCAGCTCCTGCAGGTGCAGCAGCAACAGCTACAGCACTTGGATCTACACCAAATTCCTCTTTCATTGCATCAACTAATTCTTTAACTTCAAGAATAGTCATTTCTTTTAAAGCACTAATAAAATCTTCCTTTGTTAATTTTGCCATTTAAATCATTCCTTTCCTATTTTTCTAATTGCTCTGCATAAAGGTTAAGACCAATTGCTAAATCTCTAACATATTGAATCATACCACCAGCAAGCATTGTAAGTAAACCTTCTCTTGAAGGAATACTTGCATATTCTTTAATAACATTACAATCAGCAACTTCACCACTGATTATACCTACCCTAATACCAACTTTATCATGTTCCTTAGCAAACTTATCAAGAGCTTTAATAACCCCTAATAAATCTTTACCAAATACAATCGCATTAGGTCCTTCTAAAAATCCATCTAGATCGATTTTTAGTTCATCTAAAGCAATCTTAAGTAGGGTATTCTTATAAATTCTTGCTTCCCCTTCGCAACTTCTTAATGCTTTACGAAGTTCACTTAACTCAGCAACTGTTAAACCTTGATAAGTAAATAATACAACAGCATCACTATTTTTAACATTATCAACTATCTCTTTAACAATTTCTTTTTTTGCATTTAGATTTGCTTGACTCGCCATATTCTTCCTCCCTTTAGATTTCTATTAAAAAAGCTTTTCCCACGGAAAAGCTCTAGTATACCTATACAAAAGTTTTTCCTCGGTAGGATTTACTTTGCACCTACTTTCTTCGGAGACTCGCTTCTTTAAGCATTTATATTATATTAAATTAATTCTTAGATGTCAAAAGAATTTTTATCTACTTTGATACCAGGACCCATAGTAGTTGAGATTGTAATACTTTGCATATAAGCTCCTTTTACTGTTGAAGGCTTAGCTTTAGCAATAGTATTAACTAAAAATTCTAGGTTTTCAAGTAATTGCTTACTATCAAATGATACCTTACCAATTATACTATGAACATTACCATAAGTATCAGTCTTATATTCAACCATACCTTTTTTAATGTCTTCTACAGCTTTTGCTGTATTCATAGTAACTGTCCCTGTTTTAGGATTTGGCATTAAACCTTTAGGACCTAAGACACGACCAATTTTACCAAGGCTAGCCATCATATCTGGTGTAGCAACGATAACATCAAAATCAAACCAATTTTCTTTTTGAATTTTATCAATCATATCTACATCACCAACATAATCAGCTCCAGCTTTTCTAGCTGCTTCAGCCGCCTCACCCTTAGCAATAACTAATACTTTCTTAGTTTTACCAGTACCATAAGGTAATACGATTGAGCCTCTTAATTGTTGGTCAGCCTTTTTAGTATCAACATTTAGTTTAATAGCTACTTCAACAGTACTATCAAATTTAGTAGTTGAAGTCTTTTTAACTAAATCAGTTGCTTCTTCTTTAGTATAAAGTTTATTTTTTTCTACTAATTTAGAAGCTTCCACATACTTCTTACCTAATTTTCTCATTATTTTACCTCCTTAATTGTGGTTATTAAGCGGATTTATTTAAATTAATTTTCTTCTTCGTTAGATTCTTCGTCTTTATTTTCACCAATTACTTCTACTTCAGCAGTAGTAGCACTCTTAGCTTCTTCTTCCATCTTTGCAAGTTCAGCATCACGTTTAGCAGCTTCAGCTTCCTCTTTTTCAGCTTCTTTTTGTTGTTCAGCTAACTCAGCGTCATTGACACCTTTAATAGCAACACCCATATTTCTAGCTGTTCCTTCAATAATCTTCATTGCTGATTCAACATCATAAGCATTTAAGTCAGGTAACTTAGTTTCTGCAATACTCTTAAGTTCATCTTTAGTAATTGTAGCTACTAATTCATTAGCACCTTTTTTGCTACCTTTTTGAATCTTAGCAACTTTCTTAATTAAGAAAGCAGCAGGTGGCGTCTTTAATACGAAATCAAAACTTCTATCCTCATATAAAGAAATTTCAACTGGTACAACGTCCCCCATCTTATCCTTAGTAGCATCATTGAATCTTGTACAGAATTCTTGTAAATTAATTCCCGCAGGTCCTAAAACAGTACCAACTGGTGGTGCTGGAGTAGCTTTACCAGCAGGAATTTGTAATTTAATTCTCTTTACGACTTCTTTTGCCACGAAAAACACCTCCTATAAATAGTTTAACGGGTAGTGGTCTGGGCATCCGCTCTTCCCCTCCACTAACACTAATTATATAAAATATATATAATTGCACTCAAAATAATATCACAGTTTATTTGATTAATCAAGGAAAACCTCCCAATAATCTAATTATCACTATAATCACTATAATCTTGCCAATCCCCTTTAAATTGCAATCTAAATTTAGCATATACATCCTTACGATTTTCTTGTTCTTGCTCATCTTCATATAGCCAATTAACTTCTGTATAACGACTATCTAAAAAAATTAATAAACCATTATCAACAACCAAAACACCTTCAATCCCTGAATATAAAACTAAACATTCATTAAACTCATCAATTCCATAAATATCGTGAAATAATGGATTCGTAATATACCCTCTTTTACCAACATATTGAGCTTTACTAATAAAATCCCTCAATGATACAAAATTTTCCTCTAATTCTTCCGGTGTTATCTTAAATACCTGTTTTAAATCCGGTCTACTCATATTGATTAAATAAAAGCTATCTCTCCTTATTTCTAATTGATAAACACACTCACTATCTGAATAATCCAACTTATCAAATATACCAGACTCAGCATAAATTTCACTTATTTCTTTATAAACATCCACCACTGTCTTAAATCCATTATCATAGTCATCAATAAATCCCTCTAATAAAGCTTCTAATTCTTCCTTTTTCTTTTCCGTTGGTGGATAAAATTTCTTTCTAAAATATAAATCCTTACTAATATACATCCTGTTTTCCATTTTTAGAAATCTCCTTTTTTAAACGCATAATATTTTTGTATTCTCCGTATCTAAACTCTAAAGTTCGTTTTTTTAATGCCCCAATCCATTCTCTCATTTCCTCATTTGGTGGTCTTCGAGATTCATTAATAATTTTAAACAAGAAATTCCATTCATCATAAATTTCCGGTCGATACATTTCTAAAATATTTAATAATTTATTTACTTTTTTACTTAATAAAGCTCCATTTTGCCAAGTATTCTTCCCACCATCACTTTTCTTACTAATATGGTGATAAGTAAGTTTATTACTAACCGTAATTGGAAATCCCATCCAGTCTGTTTCTACTGTATCATAAACTACTGCCATTTGATCTATTAAAATCTTATTTTCTGTCATTTCCAAAACCTCTAATAATATTCTAACCTATCTATTCAAAAAAAGAAAGCACATCAACTTGCTTTCTTAAATTTTATTAACTTGAAATAATTCTACTTCAACTGGTGTTTCTTGACCAAATAAATCTATCAATACATTTAATCTATTATTGTCTTTATCAATATTATCAATAGTACCAATCATTCCTTTAAATGGTCCATCAACAATATTAACCTTGTCCCCAACATTCATATCATTATCAACATCAATTCTGCTCATTCCCATAGCTGATAAAATTCTATCTATTTCTTGAGGTAATAAAGGAGTAGGTTTAGCACCATGACCACTAGATCCAATAAATCCTGTAACTCCCGGCGTATTACGAACTATATACCAAGCTTCATCACTCATATCCATTTCTACTAAGATATAACCTGGAAACATCTTTTTAACTTTTTCTTTTTTAACACCATCTTTTAATTCTACTTCTGTAGTTTCTGGAATAATTACTCTAAAAATATGGTCTTGCATACCCATAGATTCAGTACGCATTTCCAATTTTTCCTTTACTTTACTTTCGTGACCACTATAAGTATTAACGACATACCATAATTTCTCCATTATAACAACCCCTTTATAAGTTCAGAAACATAAATAGCTAATAAACTTACACCTTCAAAGAATAAAGCAAGTAATACACAGAAAATTACTGTAGCTAAAGTATATTTAACCATCTCGCTAAAAGTAGGCCATTTAACTTTGCTAAGTTCTACTTTAACTCCGTGGAAAAAACCATCCTTCTTAACTTTCTTTTTTTCACTTTTTTTCATAAAAAGCCACCTCATTTTTTTCTAAAATAAAAACACCTTCACGTGTTCATCATTAAAATAACATAAAATAATCCAAAATACAAGTCCTTTTTATCGCTAATTATTCCATCAAAAAAGAAGATACTTTCGTACCTTCCTAGTTATTTAATTAGTTATTTTTCTTTAAAACCTTAACACCTAAAGCTAAAGCTCCTAAGCTTATTACACCAACTGCTACATACATAACAATTGCATCTGCTGTTAATGGATTATCTACTTCTTTAACATCTTCATAAGCTAATGCATATGTTGAGAACTTATCAGTAGCAAATGTTAAATTCTTACCATCTTCTGATAATTTTGTAGAAAGTTTTTCAACTACACCATTATGTTCTCTTAAAACATAATATGTTCTTGTATAACCCTCTGCTACAGCAGGAATATTAAGTGGCACAGCAACCGTAAGACTTACTGGTTTAACTAATTCGTGTAAATTATATGATTGAGTACCAGCTGTAACTAATACTTCAATATCTAAATACTCAGCAATTTTACCATTACCAGCAACTTTTTCAAATGAAGTTTTAGTTCCTTCAGTTACATCTGTTTTTTCATTAGCTTCTAATTTAACAGCTACATCAGTATCGCCAATATCTTCAAATTCTTCTAAATTAACTAAAGAATCTTTGAAAACACTAGAAACACTATCATCAACAACAGTTACTGTAGAATCTTCATCTACATCAACAGTAGTTTGTGGTAATCTTGAATGAACATATACGCCATCACGAGTTTTAATATTACAGAACCATACAGATCTTACTGATACAGTATCTTTGTTTTCAGCTGTAACCTCTTCAACTTTTACATCACCTGAAGTACCAATTACTTCATCTCCATGTAATAAAGAGAAATTAATATAAGCAACATCTCCATTTAAGAAATAATGCCATCTATAAGTATAAATACCACTTTCAGTTACTGTTGCAAAAGTTTTAGAAGACCAACCATTAGAAGTAATTGTAAATTCATTTTCTCCAGTCATTGTTGTCGTAACAGCCTTTTCAGTCAATTGTTCATCGGCTTTCGCAGTTGCATTTAAAGATACAGTTGCTTCAAATATATCTCCTTGCATATATTTAGCGGGATCTAGTTCGATATATAATTCTTCAGTAATGCCATCTTTTAATAAAGCTCCTTCACTTGCTTTAGTAAAAGCACCGACAAGTTGTCCAGCAAAAGCTGGCGTATTATCTTGTCCAACTAACTTAGTTACTACATCATCAACTTTATCTTTAGTTCCATAATATCCATCCAAAGTATTCCAATCATCAAATTCAAACTTTGTCAATGCTGCAACTGGATTTACAGTAATGCCAAAGCTTAGCAATAAACCAAGTACTCCTGCACTTATTTTTTGTAGTTTTTTCACAAACCTGCATCTCCTTTCCTATGTTTAAAATTATACCCCTCCCCGGGGCAGAAAGTCAACTATGTGGATATATTTCATCCCTAGACTTTTACTTTCAAATGGGATAAAATTTTTTTAATAGAGGTGGATTTATGAGTACGAAAAAAACCAATGGTTCCCTAGACAAACCAACCAATACTACCAAAATTTCATTTAAAGAAGAAACTACTAACATCCAACTGCCTATCAAAAAAGGCGAATCAAAAAAAACAAGTGTTAAAACTGAAAAGAAAGTAACCTATAAACCGCCTATTCCACCAGAATCTCAACCAAAAGAGGTAAAACAAACTGCTCCTCGCAAACGTAAAAAGAAATTAAATCCCAAAATAGTCAAAGGATTTACTCTTATTATTATGACCATCGCCTTTGGCTTTCTCATATATTCCTCATATAATATCTACCGTTGGTTCAAAGATAATAACCAAATTGTAAAATTAACAAAAGTTATTCAAGAAAAAGTTAATATAACTGATGTCGATGAAAGTGAAAAAAATGTCATCCTCCCAGAGAATGAAGAAGAGCCAAAAGAAAATCCCTATTGGGATTACATTAAAATGTCCTTAATTGATGTCGACTTAAACGAACTTAAAAAAACTAATTCCGATGTAATCGGCTGGGTTCAAGTAAATGGTACCAATATCAATTATCCTTTTGTTCAAACAAATAATAACGACTACTACTTAACTCACGCTTTTGATAAATCATTTAACTATGCCGGATGGATTTTCTTAGATTATCGTAATAATATTAATGACTTAGATAAAAATACTATCATTTATGGTCACGGAAGACTAGATAACACAATGTTTGGTTCTCTAAAAAATATTTTAAATACAAATTGGTATAATAATCTAGATAATCATATTATTAAAGTAGTCTTAAATGGTACAAGTAGCTTATGGCAAGTCTTTAGTGTTTATCGTATTCCCAATACCAATGATTATATTAGAACTAGTTTTAATAGTGATGAAGACTTTCAATCATTTACAGATATGATCCAACAAAGAAGTGTTTACCACTTCAATACTGAAGTATTACCTACTGACAAAATCCTTACCTTATCTACTTGTTACGATTTAAAAGAAAAGGTCGTAATGCACGCCAAATTAATTAAATATACCACTTAAAAAATTAATCCCTCAAAGATTAATTTTTTATTTTAATTTCTTACCCATATATTCCTTATTTTCAATTTAATTCTTTGTAATGTATTATCAACTGATTTAAGTGTCTTTTTTTGTATCTTAGCTATCTCCTGACTACTAAATCCTCCCATTGTTAACAAAAAAACTTGATATTCCGAAGGTGACAATTTCTTTTTTATCATATAAGCAAGTTCTTTCTTCACCAGATTATCCAAGGGATCAATAATACTTTTATCAGTTATTGAGTCTTCTAAAATAACTCCATTTGGTCCATAAGAAGCATCTAAAGATATACTATCATTCATCATCCTATGTTTTAACCCACCAGCTCTTTTTACTGCTACTTGTAATCTTCTATTGACACACAAAGTAATAAACGTCGATATCTTGGTATCCTTATCTTCTCGATAGCTAGCTAAGGCATCAGAAAATCCCAGTAATGCTTCCTGATACATATCACTATACTCTAAACCTAAAGCAAAACAAGCTTTTTTATATTTTGAAAAAACTGCATCAATAATAAACTTATATTTATCATAAAGAATATCCTTAGCTTCCTCATTACCTTCACTAATTAAATATACTAACTCATCATCAGGATAATCATTATAATTCATACAATCACCTATTAACTATTCCATATATTAATATAGCTGCTGCTACAGAAGCATTTAAACTATTAACATGTCCTACCATTGGAATACTTACTACTTCATCAACTTCTCTTTTCACAAGTCTTGATACTCCATTGCCTTCACTACCAATTACTAATAAGACCTTATCAGCAAAATCACAATCTTTATAATTAATCCCATCCATATCAGCAGCATAGACAAAAAATCCCTGTTTTTTAAAATCATTGATTACATTAACTAAATTACTAACCATTGCTACATCAACATAATTAAGTCCCCCGCTACTAGTTTTCATTACTGTCCCATTAACTACTACACTTCTATCTTTCGGAATAATAATTGACTTAATCCCCGCTGCTTCACAAGTTCTAATAATCGCTCCAAAATTATGCGGATCTTCCAAATGATCTAAAACTACTACTACTTTATCATCAAACATCTTCGTATAGTCTTTATACTCATACTCATTAATCTCTATAACTATTCCCTGATGATTACCTTCGACCATTCTATCTATAACTTTTGCATCTACACTTTCATATTTAATATGTTTATCTTTAATAAAATCTATAATATCCTTATCATTAAATCTATTACTAATATAAACTTTTCTAATAATTTCATAATTACTTCTTAATTCATTAAATACATTTTTCCCAAAAACTTTCATTGATGCTTCCAAACCTCCTTCATTATTTCCTCTATCCTATTAATTTTCTTATCAAAATATAAACAACCAATTAATGCTTCAAATCCCGTAGCTATTCTATAAGTTACAATATCTGTACTTTTACTTTTCCCACCGTGAGCATTTCTACCCCATTTACATATTTCAATTTCCTCATCCGTTAATAAATTATGTTCTATCAAATACTCCAAATGCTTTCTTTGACTTTTCGCACTAACATAATCCAAACTTCTCTTTTGTAACTCATTAACTTTCACAATCCCTAAGTTAATTAAATGTTCTCTTACATAAACTTCATATACAGCATCCCCTATATATGCCATAGTTAGTGCATTCTTCATAATTCCCACCAACCAAAATATTATCATAAAACCAACAAAAAGTCCAAATATAAAAGCCTCCTTTCGGAAGCCTTACCCTATTTATTATTTTTTACTCTTCTAACAACCTCTAATGCCGCTACTGCTCCTTCACTAGCTGCTGTAACTATTTGATATACTTTCTTTAATATTGCATCCCCCGCTGCATATATTCCATCAGCTTTTGATTGATAATTTTCATCTACTATGATATATCCTTTTTCATCGGTTATACCTAGTTCACTTAAGAAATCACCCTCTGGTTCATACCCAACATAAGTAAATAAACAAGCTACATCTAACTTTTTATCTCCATTAACAATAATTCCTTCTAACTTATCTTCTCCAATTAATTCCGTAACATTAGAATTATATAATATTTCTACATTAGGTAACGCCTTTAAATCATTAACTAACTTTTCATCAGCTCTAAATTCATCTCTTCTGTGAATAAGATAAACTTTATTAACAAGTTTAGCAATATATATAGCTTCTTCAATTGCTGAATTTCCCCCACCTACTACTGCTACATCTTTTCCTTTATATAATGCTGCATCACATATCGCACAATAACTAATTCCTTTATTAACTAGATTAGCTTCATTCTTAAGTCCTAACTTTCTAGCTTTTCTTCCAGAAGCTACAATAATATATTTAGCTTCAAATACTTCATCATCACAATGTACTTTTTTTATTTCACCTGCTTCAATTTCAGTAACCTTCTTAATCTTATAAGGTATTTCTAATTTTGTAATTTGTTGAAATAATTGAACCGCTAATTCTGGACCAGTAGTATGCGGAAATCCTAAGTAATTATCTACTGTATTAATCTTATTTAATAACCCCCCTGGTGCTTCTGCTTCTAAACACAATACATTAAGTCCACTTCTTTTAGCATATATTGCTGCTCCTACTCCTGCTGGACCAAGTCCCACTATAATTAAATCATATATCATTTTAAAACCTTACCTTCTCATTATCAATTTCATTATATCTACCTTCAAATCGTCCTTTTCGACTCAAAATCATAAATGAAAGCAAACCAACTACAAATAAACCAACTGAAACTATTTGTGCAACTTTAAATCCCCCAAACATTAAACTATCAGTTCTACTTGCTTCGATAAAGAATCTACCTACACCATACCACATTGCATATATTGCCGTTAACTGACCAACTTTAGTAACCTTTAATCTTCTCACAATTAATAATAACAAAAATCCAGCTAAACACCATAATGACTCATAATAGAAAGTTGGTACATAATATAATCCATCTATTTGCATTCCCTCAATTACAAACTTTGGTAATAAAGGATTACTTTGTAATTCTGCCAAAGTAGTAACTGCTCCGTGCGCTTCCTGATTAAAGAAATTCCCCCATCTACCAATTGCTTGTCCAAGTATTAAAGGAACAACTAAAATATCTGTAATTCGCCAAAAATTAGCATTATATCTTCGACAATATAATAAAGCTGTTACAAAACCAAAGAGTATTCCTCCGTGAATTGCTAAACCGCCCTTCCAAACTTTAAAAATATCTAACCAATTATCTTGATATAATTCTATATTAAATACTACATAATATAATCTAGCTCCAATAAATCCCATAATAATTGTCCAAAAACATAAATTGAACATAAAATCTCCTGGTATTTTAAACTTCTTACCCTCTTTCGTAGCTAACCATATACCAAATATAACCCCTACCATAATAAATATTGAATACCACATTACATGAATATTACCTATTGTAAAAGCTACATCACTCATTAAATCATCTCCTTAGTATCAAAGAAATTATATCAAATAATTTTTTTTAAGTAAATAAAGCTGTCAAGAAAAAAACTAGTTTTAAACCTAGCTTATTTCAAAACGCCTTTTAAGAATTGACCTGTATAACTTTCTTTAATGTTTGCCACTTCTTCCGGTGTTCCAGTAGCCACTACCATTCCACCATCATTACCACCTTCTGGTCCTAAGTCAATAACATAATCTGCTACCTTAATCACATCCAAATTATGTTCAATAACTATTACTGTATCTCCATTATCAACTATTCTATTTAATATTATTAATAATTTTTTAATATCATCCGTATGTAATCCAGTAGTTGGTTCATCTAAGATAAATACACTCTTCCCAGTTGCTTTCTTTTGTAATTCCTTAGCTAGTTTAACTCTCCCAGCTTCACCACCACTAAGTGTTGGTGCACTTTGTCCAAGTTCTATATAAGATAAACCTACATCCATCATTACTTGTAACTTATTTCTTACTTTAGGAATATTATCAAAGAAAGGCAATGCCTCACTAACCCGCATATGTAATACTTCTGAAATATTCTTATCTTTAAATTTAATATCCAAAGTCTCTCTATTATATCTTGTCCCTTTACATACTTCACAAGGTACATAAACATCCGGTAAGAAGTTCATCTCGATTCGTTTAACACCATCGCCCCAGCAAGCTTCACATCTTCCTCCTTTTACATTAAAAGAAAATCTATTCTTCCCATAACCCCGTGCTTTTGATTCTTTCATCTCCGCAAAAACATCCCGTATATCATCAAACACGCCAACATAAGTTGCCGGATTACTTCTTGGAGTTCTTCCAATCGGATCCTGTGTAATATGTACAACTTTATCAACATTTTCTAAACCTTTTACTTCCTTACATTTACCAACTACTACTTTTGATTTATAAATTTCCTTGGTTAATGCTTTATATAAAATATCATTTACTAAAGTAGACTTACCACTACCAGAAACCCCAGTAACACAAATAAACTTACCCAATGGAAACTTAACATTAATTTTCTTCAAGTTGTGCTCACTTGCACTCTTGACTTCTAAAAATTTCCCGTTTCCTTTTCTTCTCTTTTTTGGTACTTCAATTTTTAACTCCCCTGTTAAATATTTACCAGTTAAAGAATTTGGATTTTTCATTACTTCTTCCGGTGTTCCAGCCGCCATAATTCTTCCACCATCAACTCCAGCTCCCGGACCTACATCAATTAAATAATCCGCTGCTAACATCGTATCAGTATCATGTTCAACTACAATTAAAGTATTCCCTAAATCTCGCATATCCTTCATCGACTGAATTAATTTTTCATTATCTCTTTGATGAAGTCCAATACTTGGTTCATCTAAAACATATAAAACTCCCGTTAATTTACTACCAATCTGGGTTGCTAAACGAATTCTCTGTGCTTCGCCACCACTTAAAGTCCCCGCACTTCTACTTAATGTTAAATAACCCAAACCAACATTATTTAAAAACTCCAAACGATTACAAATCTCTTTAATTAAAAGCTCACTAATCTGTTGTTGTTCCTTATTTAGCTTTAAATTTTGCATAAACTTATACAAATCAGCAATACTCATATCCATCATATCCCAAATACTTTTCTTATTAATAAATACATTCAAGATATTATCTTTAAGTCTCTTTCCATGACATACTGGACATTCTTGTTCAATCATAAACCCTTCAATCCACTCTCTTATCCAGCCAGCTGTCGTTTCTATTTGTCTTCTTTCTAAATTATTAACTATCCCTTCAAAAAAGTCTGTCTTCGTTCTAACATTGCCATTTTTAGAAACATACTTAAAATTAAGTACTTCTGTTGTACCATATAAAATCTTATCTAGTTTTTCTCTTGGAATTTCTCTAATAGGTGCCTGTAAATCTATTCCATATTTTTTCGCAACTGTTTCTACTTCAGTATACATCGTATTTTGATCAGGTGTTAAAACCACTATCCCACCTTCAGCAATACTTTTATCCGGATTAGGAATTAATAAATCTTCTGAAACTTTCATCTTAAATCCTAGACCATTACAATTTTCACAAGCCCCAAAAGGTGAATTAAAAGAAAACATTCTCGTCTCTAACTGTGGTAAAGAATAATGACAATGTATACAAGCATAATTCTCACTCATTAATAATTCTTCTCCCCCAAGAATATTGAAAAGAACCATTCCATCAGCTAACTTCGTACAATTCTCTATCGCTTCAAATATTCTCCCTCTTGCTTCACTATTAATAACAACTCTATCAACAACTACTTCAATCGTATCCTTTTTATTTTTTTCTAATTTAATATCACTAGCTAAATCTAATACTTCTCCATTAACCCGTGCTCTAGTATATCCCTTTTTTCTTAAATCTTCCAACAACGCTATATGGCTACCTTTTTCTTCTCTAACTACCGGTGCCATAATTTCAATTCTTGTCCCTTCAGGATACTCTAAAATCTTATTAGTCATTTCTTCAATACTCTGACTCTTAATTGGAATATGATGATTAGGACAATAAGGTTCCCCAATTCTTGCATATAAAAGTCTAAAATAATCATATATTTCTGTTACAGTTCCTACTGTACTCCTTGGATTATTATTAGTACTCTTTTGATCTATACTAATACTTGGACTTAATCCATCGATACTATCAACATCAGGTTTAGTCGTCCCGCCAAGAAACTGCCTAGCATAAGCAGACAAACTCTCTACATATCTTCTTTGTCCTTCCGCATAAATTGTATCAAAAGCTAAACTACTCTTCCCGCTCCCAGAAACTCCAGTCATAACTACTAAAGAATTTTTTGGTATTTCCACATCTACATTCTTTAAATTATTTTCCCTAGCTCCCTTTACTACTATCTTATCCATTATCTAACACCATCCTCATTTATCTACGTGCTTAATTTGGTATTTCTATTATTTCCAAATATATTAATCCATAGGCATTCTATATCTATTAGTTTTATCTAAGTTTAAAGCTTTATACCATAACTTCCCTTTTCATCTTCTCGAATCACAAAAATTACAATGCTTACATAATTCTTCTATTTTCTTATTATTTAAAAATCCTTCTTGCATTTTTTTAAATTTATCGCTCATTATTATATCACTAAATTCCCTTTTGTAAATATTCCCCAAATTAATCGTCCCCGCACTATCTAAACAACAAGGTATTACTGTTCCATCAACTAATATTCCCATATGATGTCTAGTTCCATAACAAGTACCATCTTCATTATAATAATTATTTTCTAAAGAAGGCCATATAAACTCATTCTCTACCTCATAAAATACTTTATCACTTAACTTAGTAGATATCTCTCCATCTATTCTTGTTCCATAATGCTCATTCAATTTCTGAATTATCTTATCCAAATACTTACTTCTTGTCCACATTCGATAAGATACAATCGTCCCATTTTTTACTAACTCACCACTAGTTATCAAGATACTATCTAAATATTCATCTAAACTCTTCCCCACTTTTATATCAAAATCATGTAACGATATATTTACTTGTCTAATATTTTTATTCTTCTTAATTTTTTCTATAAAATAACCATTAGTAGTAATATTTACAAAATAAGACTGTGCTGCTTCATCAATTAATTCATTAATCATTGGATGTAATAAAGGTTCTCCCATTATATGTAAATAAATATATTTAGTAAATCCCTGTATCTTATTAAGTATTATTTTAAAATCATCCATTTCTATAAATCTTTTCTCTCTTTTATTACCAATACAAAATTCACAATTTAAATTACATACATTAGTTACTTCTATATATATTTTCTTAAAGTCCATTTCGACTCACCATTAATATAATACCATACATATGTTCTTATATCAATCTAAACTTTACATAGTTGCAAATTATTTTTTATTATATTATAATATAATTATAAATTGTATAGTGAGGTGATACCTTGAAAAATCTTAAACTAATTCGTCAAAAAAGAAATATAACTCAATCAAAATTAGCTACTGACCTTGACATCAAACAAGAGTCAATTAGTGCTTATGAATCGGGTAAATCTTATCCCAATACAGATACTTTAATTAAACTAGCTGATTACCTTAATACTTCTATTGATTATTTACTCGGTCGTACCGAAAATGATACTCCAATCCAAGATCTAAATATTAAGACTCTAAATCCTAAAACTTATAAGATTCTAAACAACTTCATTATGTTAAATGAATCCAAAAAAGATGATGTAATCTGGTACAGTGAAGCTATAAGAAAACGTGAGAAATAATTCCTCACGTTTTATCTTTATAAACTCAAATTATAAGGTTTACCACTAGATCCATCCATTCCATCTTCTGCAATCTGTACACTCGATTTCAGATAAACGACCGGCCGGACCCCACGCGCACCGGAAGCGCTGCCGTCGCTGACATAGCCGTTGCCGAGCACACTGAACACAAGGTTGGAGACATCGGAACGAGGAGACAAAGTCCATTGTATATTACTAGAATTATATAACCAACTTCCTCTTGCACAATCTGTTTTATAACTACCGCTATCCCAGCTATACATTTCTTTTGCTAAACAAGCTGTTCTGTTATATGTAGTTCCACCTCCGGTGGCATAGCCATAATCACTTGGGAACATAAGTCCGACGTGGCCTACAAAGGCCTTTGGATTTCCAGAATATACTGTATCTCCTCTTTCATATCCATAGAAATGACTTGCTAGTCCATTACTTGCTGAATTGTAATTTGCTGTTCCTCCTAATGTCCACACTACGTTCGCTACCATACTTTGGGCAGTTGTATTTAAGCCATTAGATGAATAACTATTAGATCTATTATAATAATCGCCATTTAATGCCGTCTGTAATGTTGCTGTACTCCAATTATTACTCCCACTTGAATTCCAAG
>CANQIR010000005.1 GCA_947624095.1 uncultured Bacilli bacterium | reverse complement strand
TTATTTTAATTGGAATAAAATTAACACTATATCCTAAATTGGATGAATAATAAGGAATGACTCCATCTTTGCCATACATTTCTTCTAATTCTTTTGGTGTAAAGAATTCTTCTGTTTCGCTTTGTTGAACGTCAACCTCTTCTTGGGATACTACGCGTTGACGAAGTTCCCTAGCATAATTGGTTCGAATCTCTGGGGGTTGCTGGGCAGCTCTTAAACGTTCTAACATCCTATATAATTGAGCATGGGATAATTTATCTAAGTCTTCATAAGTATATTTTGGGTTAGTACGTTGAATTTCGCGGATTAGATCTTCCGTATCATCATAGTCATTTTTTGGCATATTATTCACTCTTTTCAATTTATAACTTAGCAAAATATTTGACGTTTGTCAATATTACTAAATGAGAGTGTCAAGGACTTTAAAAAGGTGATTTAAACCATCAGTCATAAATTCTTCAATACCTTGACTTACTTTGACACCGGCTTTGGACATTTTGCTTGAGTAATCGATATAATCATCTTCTAGATAATCTTTAATATCGACAGCGACACCATTTTGAATATCAGTTTCAAATTCTTGAATTTTTTCTTGAGTTAGGTGAGTTTTTTCAGATATTTTAGTCTCGTAATAACCACTCTCTAAAGCAATATAAAGAGCAATAAAAATGATAAATAACATTGTAAGTGGGTACCAAAAGAATTTGGCAGAGTTGGATTTTTTCATACGTTAGTCTCCTTTAAATATTCACTAATAATATTAGCTAATAAATTAATAGTATTACTAGCTTCTTCGATAGTATTATATTGACCTCCTAATTCGATTAGAACACTATTAGGAGAGATATCTTGATTATAGATACCATTGACACCAGCACCCTCTTTTAAATAAATTCCCCGGGAAAGATTTTCATCGATAGCTTTGATTTTATTATTAAGATTAGTTGCTGTACTTAAATTAGCTTCATAGTTATCATGTTCTTTACCAACGACGAATAAAACTTTAGCATAAGTAATATTTCCTTTAGTTAAGGTAGTGGCATCTCTAATACTTGAATCACGATGTAAATCGATAAATAATTTAAGGGATGGATGATCTTTTTGGGCTTGTTCGATTAAAGGTCTAGTAGCATCATAAGAACGGTAATAAGGCCATTTATTGGCAACAAGGATGTCACTAATGTTGGTAGTTTCAACTAAAGTAGGTATTTGAAGGTCATTTAATTTTTCTCTTAATAAGTAACTAGCCATAAGGACGTTTGGTTCAATATTGTAATCAGCGAGGGCTTTAAATTCATAGCTTTCGGTTTGATGAGAATTGTAAATGTAAACAATTGGTTCATTAACAGGTGTAGGATCTGGATCTTCTATGTAATCACTAGTATTATTGTCTTCAAAAGTATCGGTATGGAACTCTTTAAAGGTTACTAAATCATTTAAGGAATATTTTATAAGGGAGGTAGGGTTTTGGAGATTAATATTTAATAGATTATCTAAAGAATTGGTAGATGTAGTAGTACTTAATTGATGTAATATTAGATAATTCATAAAAGTTGTATTAGATAGATTGGTATGATATTCTTTTTTAAATAAATGTTTAATAGTGAAAATAAAAGCCAGAATAATTAAGATAGCTAAAGGAATTAGGAATTCAATTTTTTTAGAATAACGATTCTTCTTGCTTTTAAATCTTTTTTTCATCAATATCACCTTGTATATATTCTAGGCTGAGGAGATGAAAAAAATTGTCGGATTAACTAAAGAAGTAACTATTTAAACTATTAGCAATTAAGTCACTAGTTTTTTCGACAATTTCATTAATATTTAAAGAAGTAAATAAATCTTTTTCGTGATGATAAAATAAGGGAGAACCTATAGCAATAAGGGGGATATTAAAAGTATTTTGGGTAATTTCTTGATTAGTATTAAGACTAGAAGCTGGAATAATACCGGTATCGGTAATTTCAATGGTAGTATTAAGTTTTTGTTTACTGATGGTTTCTAAGGAATCGATAAAGATAATTAAAGATGGTTTTAAATCTTTCACAACCATTTTAATAAGTTTAAAGGAACTAATACCAGTCTTACCAATTACTTCGGGAGTAAATAAAGCTACTTTAGGAATAGTGATAAAATTATCATAATGATTAGTAGCAATTAGTTTATTAATAGTTTTGGGGCCAAGGGAATCACCGATTACACTACTATTTCCAAGACCAATTATAAGAATAGGATTAGTAATGGGATATTTTTTAGATAATAGTTTTAAGGCTTTAATAATTTTATTTTTAATTAATTTGGGATTTTGATATAGAACTTTAAGATTATAATTAATAGTATAATAATCACCTACTGGTTTTTTGAGGAGTTTTTGATTTTCTTCACTTAAATTAAAGCGATGAGTTGAAACGTTATGAAGATGTTTTTCGGTATATGGAAGATGATTATTTTTAATTAAATCTTCTGCTGTATCGATAAATAAATTACGATGCATATTATCACCTACTAATTAGTATGGTTTTTATTGCTTGCATTATAAGTAGTTTTTTGATAAAATCTTTATGTATTTAGGAAAGGAGCAACAAAATGCCAAATATTAAGAGTTCAAAAAAGGCTGTTAAGGTAATTGCTAAAAAGACAAATAATAATCATGAACTTAAAGCAACAGTTAAGAATGCTATTAAAAAATGTGAAAAAGCAATTGCTAGTAAAGATGCAGAAGCTGCTAACCTAGCTTGCAAAGAAGTACAAAAAAATATTGACAAAGCTACTGCTAAGGGATTAATTAAGAAAAATACAGCAGATAGACAAAAGTCAAGATTAAATAATAAGATTAAAGATATGAAGTAATTTATTTACTTCGTTTTTTATGGTATAATTTTACTATTGAGGAGAATTAATATGCGAAAAATAATCCTACCAATAATAGTTGTTATTGCTTTAGCTATGGTATTATTAAATATTAATAGTATTGGGAAAAATATAATGAATTATGTGAATGGTAGTAAGGATGTAGTTATATTACCAGGAAATGAATATAGGAAAGATACTGATTATTTATTTGTTAAAAGAGTTAATAGTTATGTACCATATAGTTATAATGATTTAGTAAATATATATTTTAATTTTATTAATAATGGCTGGAATACTTTTACTTTTTATTGTCCTAGTGAATATAGTGAATGTTTAAATGATGTAGATAAGATTAGAAAAGATAAGACGTTACTATCAAATATTAATAATTTTGTTCATCCATATAATTCTTTTGATAGAATTAATACAGCAGTAGCTAGTAGCGGAGAGGTTACTTTATCATTAACTAAGTTATATACTGAGGAAGATATTTATCAGATTAATAAAAAAGTAGATGAAATTATGGATGAGTTATTTATGGGAGAAGAAAATTTAGATGATACGGAGAAAATTCTAAAAGTCCATGATTATATTATTAATAATGCAAGATACGATATTGAGAGAAATGAAAAAGGAACTAGTCAATATAAAAGTAATACAGCTTATGGGGTGTTATTTCAAGGATATGCAGTATGTAGTGGATATACAGATGCAATGGCAATATTTTTATCGAAGATGGGATTTAATAATTATAAAATTGCTACTGATACTCATGTATGGAATGCAGTTTATTATAAGGATGAGAATGGTAAAGAGAAATGGGTACATTTGGATTTAACTTGGGATGATCCAGTAGTTAAGGATAATCCTAGTGCTAATTATATAAATCATAAATATTTTTTAGTTAATAATAGTACATTACTTAAAGAAGATGAATCGAAGGTAGATGCTAGTCAGACATTTGCTAATCACGACTTTGATAAATCTATTTATTTGGAATTTAAAGAGGACTAGATATTGCTAGTCCTTTTCTATGTAATCAATTACTTCGTTAATAGTTTTTTGAAAATCATCATAATTGGTATTAAACCATTTAATAGGTAGTTGGTTATTAAAGAAGGTGTATTGTCTTTTGGCGTAATTACGGGTATTTTGTTTAATTTGATTAATACTTTCAGTAAAGGTAGATTGATTATCAAAGAAAGAGATTAATTCTTTATAACCAATAGCACTATGAAGAACACGACTACCTGGATATTGCTGATATAATAGTTTAACTTCATCAACTAAGCCAATAAGCATTTTATCAAAGCGTTCATTAATTTTAGTATAAAGATTTTCAGTAGCAGTTGTAAGACCAATAAAGATAACATCATCATAAAGGAGTTTTAACGGTGCTTGGGAAATTAAGGTTTCTTTAGCAATTTTATTTAAATATCTAACTAAACGACGACGATTATGTTTATCAACATTTAATGTATTGTCATAAGCCATAATTTGCTTATAGATATCTTCATTTGATAACTCTAGATATTCATTATCTTTTTGCGTTTCTTCACTAAGATTATAATTATATAATGCAGCTTTAATATAAAGACCAGTACCACCTACTAAGATAGGGATTTTGTTTTTGGCTTTGATATTGGCAATACAGGCGCGACAATCTTTTTGATATTCGAATAGATTGTAATCTTCATTTGGTTCTTTGATATCAAGTAAATGATGAGGAATACCTTCTTTTTCGGAAGGAGTTACTTTAGCAGTACCAATATTTAAACCACGATATACTTGGGTAGAATCGGCATTAATTATTTCACCATTATATATTTTAGCTAGTTCGATACTTAGTTTAGTTTTACCAACAGCAGTTGGACCAGTTATTACGATAATCATAAAGTTCACTTCCAAGCTTATTATACATTATTTTATTTTCTTTTGTAAATACGTGTTATAATGGGTATTGAGGTGTGGTATGAAAGAGAATGAAAAGTTGGATAAACACGAGTTATGGAGAAATATTAAACGTTCTTATAAGTATGCGGCACGCTATAAAAAGAATTTTATTATCTTTGCAGGATTCTCAGTTTTACTGGCGGTAATTAGTGCTATTTCTCCCCTACTTAATGCTAAAATGTTAATTAATTTGCAAGGAGGTTTTTTAAAGCAATTATTTGTAGTTGCTTTGGCAGTATTTTCAGTAGAAATTATTAGTGAATTAGCTTCTTTTATAGCTAAAAAGAATTCGTTTAGATTTTTTAGGGAAACATTAAGATCTGTTCAAGTTGATTTGGCTAAGGAAACGTTGAAGATTAAGAATAAAGTATTAGATACGAAATCAACGGGAGTTTTTATAGATAGACTTAGTAAAGATACGGGAAGAATTACAGATATATTTAGTGATATGCTTTATGTAGTGAATGATTTTTTGACTAATGTAGGAATTTTGGTAGCTGTATTTATGGTAAGTAAAATTATGTTTCTATACTTTTCAATTACTATAATTATTTTGTTTTTTATAAATAGGATGCGGATTAAAGTTTTTTATGCTAGGGATAAAGAATATCGTAAACTTGGTGAAGAAGGTACGGGATTAGTTACAGAATTAGTAAGAGGTATTAGAGATATTAAAGTATTAAATGCAGAGAAGCCTTTTATGGTACGGGTAGAAGATAAGATTAATGCAATTAATAAGAAAAGATATGATATGTATAATGTAACGAGAATATATGATTTATTTGTAGGTTTTGTCTGGGATTTAGCTAATTTCTTATTGATAGTACTAGGAATTATTTTGATAAATAAAAATGTAATGAGTACAGCTAGTTTAGTAGTTATTTATATGTATTCAAGTCGAGTATTTAATTTAGTTTATTTCTCTACTCATTTACTTGAAAGTATGAAAGATTTTAATTTGAGTGCTAATAGAGTATTTGAAATTATTGATGGTGGGGAATTTGAAAAGGAAGAATTTGGAACTAATTCGATGAAGAAAATTCAAGGTAATTTTGAATTTAAACATGTCAATTTCAGCTATACAGATAAAGAGGTATTACACGATGTATCGTTTAAAGTGGCAGCGGGGACGACAGTTAGTTTTGTAGGTAAAAGTGGTTCTGGGAAATCAACTATATTTCAATTATTAGCTAAAATGTATGATATTAATGAGGGACAAATATTAATTGATGGAATAGATATTAAATCTTTAGATAGAGAAACAATTAGAGGGAATATATCAATTATTAATCAAAATCCTTATATATTTAATATGAGTTTTAAAGATAATATGCGAGTTATTAAAGAGGGAGTTACGGATGAAGAGATAGTGGCTGCTTGTAAGAAAGCGTGTATTCATAATTATATTGAATCTTTACCTAATGGTTATGATACTTTAGTTGGAGAAGGAGGAATTACTTTATCTGGTGGACAGAAGCAAAGACTAGCTATTGCTAGAGCTTTCTTACAAGATACGGAAATTATTCTCTTTGATGAAGCAACTAGTGCTTTAGATAATGAAACACAAAAACATATTCAAGAAGCAATTGATAATTTAAAGAATGAGTATACGATTTTAATTATCGCTCATCGACTTTCAACAGTGATTAATAGTGATAAGATATATTTTATAGATGATGGAAAAATTATTGATAGTGGTACTCATAAAGAGTTAATGAAAAAGAATAAAGAATACAAAAAGTTATATGAATTAGAAATGGAAAAATAAAAGGAATATGCGACTCAGGTCATATTCCTTTTTAGTTCATTACTCTTTTAAACATTCTTTCTAAATCATAAATGCTAAATTTAATAATGGTTGGTCTACCGTGGGGACAGTTATAGGGATTATCGGTTTTGGTAAGTTCATCTAAGATAGTTTCAATGGCTTCTAGACTAATATGCATATTAGCTTTGATACTCATTTTACAAGCAAGAGTGATGGCAATGTGTTCGTTAAATTTTACCGGGTCGAATTTTTTAGGACTACTAGCGATGATATCAAAGATATGACGAATTGATTCTTCTTCGTAGCCTTCTTTTAACCAGGTTGGATGAGCTTTGATAGAGAGAGTATTAATACCGAATTCTTCAATATCAAAACCGATATTGGCTAAATCTTCTAGATGGTCTTTTACAGTAATAAAATCACTAGGAGATAATTCAATTGTTATGGGAAATAAAGGTGAAATTTTGGTGGTTTCTTTGGCAGCTAAAGCACGAAGATATTTTTCATAGTTAATTCTTTCTTGGGCAGCGTGTTGGTCGATTAAGAAGACACCGGTTTCATTTTGAGCAATGATATAAGTACCTAAAGCTAAACCAACAGGGTAAAGTTTTAGGGATTTCATTTCTTCGTTAATTACGACATTTTTTTCGGTGGATTCAGCTACGCTAAAGTCAAAGGTTGTTTGGGTATCTTCATATGGTTTTTCTTCTTTTACTTCAGTGTCAGGTTCGGCCATAATACTTTTTAGGATAGCTTGTTGTTCTTTAGGAGGAGTAGCAAATGGGGTATTACGAACAGCACTAGGGATTAAAAGATTTTGATATAAAACATCTTTGATAGAATCAATTAATAATTTAGTTAAATCCCCTACTTTACTAAGTTTAATATCTTGTTTGGTAGGATGAATATTAACATCAATTAAAGTTGGGTCGGTTTCGATTTGTAAAACTACTACGGGATATTTGATATCGGGTTTATAGGTATAAAAGGCATCATTAATTGCTCTATTTAGATCATTATTTTTGACTACTCGACCATTTACGATGGTAATCATATAATTACGATTGGATTTAAGTATTTCGGGTTTACAGATATAACCTTTAACATCATAATCGTCATTAGAACATTCTAACTTTAACATACGACTAGAAATAGCTAAGCCAAAGATTTCGTGAATAGCTTTAAGTAAGTTACCACTACCACTGGTTTGTAATAAAATATGATCGTTATTAGTTAAAGTAAATTTGATATTAGGTTTAGATAAAGCTAAACGCTCGAGGAAGGAAACACTTGATGATAGTTCACTTTGTTCACTTTTTAAATATTTTAAACGAGCTGGGGTGTTATAAAATAAACTAGTTACGGTTATTTCTGTCCCGATTCTAGCATCAGCATTACTTTCTTCTACTAAGGTGCCACCTTTAATACGGATAAAAGTTCCTACTCCACCCTGACTAGTTTTCATCGTTACTTCGGAAACAGAAGCAATACTTGGTAAAGCTTCACCACGGAAGCCAAGTGTATTAATAAAGAATAAGTCATTTTCATTTAATAACTTACTAGTAGCGTGCCGTTGGAAAGACATTTTGGCATCTTCTTTACTCATACCAGTACCGTTATCGGTAACTTTGATGGATTTTAAGCCACCATCGATTAAGTCAACACGAATTTCGTCGGCATTGGCGTCGATACTGTTTTCAATGAGTTCTTTAACAATAGAGGCACATTTTTCAACGACCTCACCAGCAGCAATTTTGTTAGCTAAATTTTCACTCATTACTTTGATTTTATTCATAACATTACTCCTTTCTGAATAAAGATGGGCGTACTTCTAATAAATCGATTAGTTCGCTGTAAATGGTCAAATTACAAGCGTTTTTAATATTGATAAAGCCAACACCTTTAATAACTAGATCACTATCGCGAGGTATAGATAATTGGGTGGTCTTTAAGTTTTGATAATTAGCGGGATTATAGATTTTTTTAATTTCGATACTATTACTTAAATATAGAGTAATACTAGTATTGGTATCAAAGTTTAAGACTAGCCTATCTTCAATTACGATACTCATTATAGGTTTTATTTGGTAAGTTAAAGGACTAATAAAGTTCTTGGGATTGATATGTTTAATTACTTCTATTTCATCGGGATTATAGAAAGTATTTTGATAAGTGAAACCTGGAGAGTCGATAATTTTTAAGTCTTTAGTTAAGTTGATAGTAATAAAATCTAAGGTTGTATTGGGAATCATACTAGTGGTAATTTCTAAATTAGAGTTCATTTTAGTATTTAATAGATGGTTAAGATAAGTTGATTTACCTGAATTAGTATAACCGAGTAAGAAAAAGAAAGGAGATTTTAATTTGGTAAATAGATTGGTATTCTGATCTTTTTTAGTACTAAGAAAATAGATATCTTCTTGAATTTGATAAACTTCTTTTAACCAATTAATTATTTTAGTTTGTTTAATACTTTTAGGAATAATATCACTTTTACTAATTATTAAGACTTTGGGAATAGTGATTTTTTGATAAGTAGCTATAGTTTCACTATTGATATTTAAAAAATCAATAAGGAATAGACATTGAGATTGGGAATGGTTAACATGACGAATAATTTCTTCGTTGTTTTTGGGTACAGCAGTTAAATCATAGGCGTTATAGTGATTAATTTTAAAACATCTAGCACATAGTTTGCCATCTTTTAGTTTTTCTTTGGGAATATAACCAGGAAGAGATTCATTAGTGGTTTGTAATCTTATACCACAGCCTAAACATTTTTTAATCATAGTATTCACCTAGTTTAAATAAACTATGTTTTTCTAAGTATTTAAAGATTTTGTTTTCGATTACCCGGTTCATCTTTGTCCAAACAAAATCATTAACGGAGATCTGATTAACTAAAATACTCGTTAAGCCCATTCGATTAGCACCTAGAACGTCAGTTAAAAGTTGGTCACCAACGGCAGCTATTTCATTATCTTTAAATCTATAAATTTTCATTATCTTTTTATATTTATTTTTAAGGGGTTTTAAAGCGGTATGAGCAGCATCGATATTTAAATGTTCTTTAAAGGGAGTTACTCTTTTTTTACCACTATTGGATACAATAATTAATTTTAAACCTTTTTCTTCGATTTGTTCAAATAATTCGATAGTTTTTTTATCAGGGGATTTGACTCCTTTAGGAGCAATAGTATTATCTAAATCAAAAAGAATACATTTAATTCCTCGATCAATTAATTTATCATAATTTATATCAAAAATGCTTTTAGCATAGATATCAGGTACGAATATTTCCATAAATACACCTCATTATAATTATAACTTAGGTATAATAAAAAAACTACTTTTTTGTAGTTTTTTAATCATTTTTTTCACAATATTCATTTGTTCTGGTATAGATAGTATTGCAGGCACTATCGGCACATAAGTAATCATCTTTTATATAGAGAGTTGTTGTATTTGTAGGACTTGTTAAATTGAGTACTTTATCATTAATTTTATAAGTTCCGGTTACTTTATATTTTTCTTCAATACCTAGACTATCTTGGTATTTATATTTTTTACTATCGATAAATTCATAAAGGGATACATTGGTTTTAATATTATTTTTTTCAACGTTTTTAACACCACTAAGTTTTTGTAAAGACATTAAAGCTTCATCAATAGTAGTATTGTCAAGGAAATAGATAAAGTAGGTATCATAAGCTTCCCCTTCTTCACCAGTTTCGTTAGCAAAGGTTTCTTTATCCATAAAATCATAGCTTGATAAACCATTAAAGTTGCCAATTACTTTTTCAATAGCTGCTCGTTCTGCGGAAGTATTATTTTCGTTTAGAGTAACTATAATAGTACCAGTTTCTTCATATTTACACCAATAACCGACATATTCTTTATTACCACAACCGGTAGTAATTAAAAGAACAAGTAAGGATAAAAAGAAAGTTTTTATAAGTTTCATAGATATCACCTAGATAATTATAGCATACTTTATTGGAATAGGACAATTCTTAATTGCAATATGATTTATTAGGTGGTTAGATGTTTTTACAATTGTTAAATATAATTAAAGATATGATGTTTTTTACAGGAAGTTATTCCAATAATGTTTTTCCTGAGCCTTTAAGTAAAGAGGAAGAAGAAAAATATTTAAAATTGATGGAAATGGGAGATAAGAATGCGAGAAGTAAGTTAATTGAACATAATTTAAGATTAGTAGCTCATATTGTTAAGAAATTTGAATCAAAAAATTATGATAGTGATGATCTAATTAGTATTGGGACGATTGGTTTGATTAAAGGGATTGATTCTTATTCAAATAGTAAATCAACTCGAGTAACTACTTATGCAGCTAGATGTATAGAAAATGAGATATTGATGCATTTTAGAGCAACTAAAAAACATATTAATAATGTTAGTTTAAATGATTATGTTGGCTATGATAAAGACGGTAATGAAGTAAGTTTAATAGATGTTTTAAAGGATGATTCATTAGATATTGCTACTCAATTACATAATGATAATAATATTAAGTTATTACTTAGATATCTAGATATTTTAAGTGAGCGAGAGAAAGAGATTATAGCTAAAAGATATGGTTTATTTGACAATGATGAGATGACTCAAAAGGAGATTGCTAAGGAATTAGGAATTTCTAGAAGTTATGTTTCAAGAATTGAAAAAAGAGCTTTAACAAGAATACTTAAAGAATTTGTAAAAAGTAAAAATGAACTGTAATGGATTTAATATTACACATAATACCTTTACTTGACACTTCTACCTTATTTTATGTTTTTTCAAAAATGTACCAATGATTTTCTATTCTTCATCTTTAATATTTTGATAAAATTCACTTATAGCTTTTTCTACTTCTTCCTCATCTTTTAGGTTTTGCTTAGCTTTTTCTTTATTAAAATGGAATGACCTCTCACCATTTAGATAGTAATAACACTTCACCATTTAGATAGTAATAACACTCATAGAGTTTTTTGATTAAGTCTTCAGAGTGAATATACCGAATGTTCCACTGCGTAAAAGGGATAAATTCATCGTTAGGTGGAGTTATGTCAAAGTGATTTAAATATGTCATCCATTTAGGGATTGATTTTGTATATTTGGTATCAACGACAACTTGGTACTCTGTTAAATATCCGCATTTATTTTTATGGAATACCAAGTTATGTTCTTTTTCATATTTTAACGGATCTTTTAAAGCTTCATGACCTGTTGTCCCCCAAAATCTTCTGGCATAAGGAATAAAATCTATCATTATGTATTCTAAGTTTTCTATTTCTTCCTTAGTTTGCGGAAGTTTTTCTTTTTCTGAAAGTTTTACTCTAAAAATTGGTAGATTTTTTTTGTACATATTTGTACGCCACTCATCAGCGACGATAAATATCAAGTAACGATTATTAAATTCTTCTAATTGAGGGTCATTTACTTTAAAATAATATATATCCCCTATTTCCCATTTTTTTGTTTTCATTTCTATCCCCTAGCATATGTTTTAAACTTACGTTTATAAATTTGTTAAATTACTTAAACATTCTTTTTAACTTGTTTATAATTATTTATATATATAATTAAATTTATGAATTTCTAGATGTTTATCTGATTTTTCATACTTTATAACATATATTTCATATGTTCCGGATTCTGAAGGTAAAGTATTATACTCTTTAGTAGTATTATTGTATATAGAAAGATAGGCATTTTCACTTAAAGACATCTGGGATGGAAAAAATATTTTTAATTCGGATTTAATTTCGTTACTTCTAATCCAATTATCGTTGTTTTCAATACTAGCTTCTAAATTACTTACATCTTCTTTGTCATAATAGACATTTATAATCATATAATCTTTTTTATCATCCAAATTTATCTTTAAATCTAAAATTTCTAGCTCCCCATCATTAGGAAGCTCTGCATCAATTACTTCTCTATATTCATCAATTTTACTATAATCTTGTGAAAATGTTGGAAATAGCCAAAATGCACCATAAATTAATAGTAAAAATCCAACTATAAATCCCACAACAATATTCTTGGTACATTTAAATCCTGCTCGTCTATATTTGAAACCTAATACTACTGATAAAATTGGAATAGGCAGCCAGCACCAGAATACCCAGGTATTTTGAAGAAAATTAAGTCCATGTTTAGGCATTAATTTGTTTAGCAGTGCAAGTGAATATAATCCAAGCCATAAACTTAATATAGTTAATATAAATAATATTATCATTCCATTTTTAATAATTTTAGGATTATGACATATTTTAACTCCTTTGAAATTTGTATTTTCCCCTAAATGATTTTCCAAACATTTAAAAGTGTTTCGTATAAAATCTATTAATTCTATCTCACAATCGCTTTTTTTAATTGGTATTATAATTTTTTTATGACTCGATTTTAAGTAAAAATTGGTATCAGTTTCAATGGCTTTTTCAATATCATAATAATTTATTTTACTAGTATTGTCTCTAGCTTTTACTGTAAAGTATTCTTTATAGAATTCTAAATATAAATTCGTATCTTTTTTCTTTTGCTTAGCATTGAATGATTTTTCAATATAATATTCTAATCTTACTTTAAATTTTATCATTAAATATACCTGATATATAGCAAAAAATATTATACCTACTAAAGCTCTTTTAAATACTAAAGCAATTATTAAAGATAAAACAAGATTAACTATTAATCCACTTATTACATATAGCCAGTAATATAGCCAGTACACTTGAGGGAAATACTTAACTATCTCTTTGTATTCAAAAGAATTTATTTGACTTTCACAAATATATAAATTTTTTTCATTTGTTTTCTCCTTGGCCATAATTTCACCTTCATTTAATATTATAATTATATAATAAATATTATTTTTTCAATAGTTTAAAAGAGAATTTGTCTTTTGGGGTTTTGAACCATTCTATTTTATAAGTTGCTTTTGCAAGTTGGTTAAATTCTTAAACCAGTTTTCTCTTCTTTTTCCTTCAAATTTGTTATTGTATATTTTACAGATTATTGGCTGGAAAAATATAGTAAAATCTGCGAATTGTTTGCCTAACTCTATTCCTCTTTCTTGAATTTCAGACTCATTATTCCAATCTATCATCTGAAATATTTCATCTATCATATTTTTTCATTTCTTTACTAATTTGGCTATTAACTGCCTCTATGTATGATTTCATATGAAGGATAGCATTTTCACGATATCTATTCATTCATTTATATGCATAGTATACTGATGTACAATGGGTTAATATAATTTAAAGGAATTGAAAAGTTAAAATAATAAGCCAATAAGAATTATCAATATTACGAATGCTATTATTATACACAATTCCATTTCATCACACCTTTTAAAACTATAAAAATGGCATTTTCATTATTTGAAGAAATCCAATATTCAAGGTATCTATCACTGAGACATACTTCGTTAAAAACAATATAATATAAATATGGAGATTGATAATGTAACAGTTAAGCAGGTTGATGGCAAACAATGGTTATTGTTTATTTTTTGAAATTGCCTATTTTTAGTATAACATAATTGTTAGAAAATGCTACGTATTAATTAAGAATATTCATTTTCCGATAATTTTCATTTTGAAGATTGGCATAAAAACGAGTTGCTATTAAAAAAAGAGTAAATAAAAAGATATATAAATTAGAAGTGTACTTTTAAATCTAATTATCAATATCTTTTTTATTATTTTAGTAAATTTTTTAATAAGTACATTTTCAATAATGTATTTCCTACTCTTTTATTTTATTAATTATAACCAACCAATTTCTTATAAATTAATATTTTAATATTTGACCGGGTATGATTAAATTGGGATTATTTCCTATAACATCTTTGTTTTTATTATAGAGAATACGCCAATTGGTGATACCTAATTTTTTGGCAATTCCTGATAAAGTATCACCTTTAACTACTACATAAATATTAGGATTTTCTAATTGACTATATTCTATATATTTTAATTTTCCGTGATTTAGCCAAGTTCTAGTATTATAACCATTAATTTTACCAATATTACCCACTGCTGTAATTTGAACGCCATCTTGCCATACTGGAGTGCATTCTACAGCTAAACCATTGCCTATGTATATTCCAACGTGGCCTGACATATGAAGTATTTCGCCAATTTCTATTTGGGAAAAATCGGTTGTAACATCTGTACAATATTTCATTATTGTATCAGCATTAACATCAGCTACGCCATTGGCTTTATATATAGCTCCACCATATGTTTTGCTTATATCACCATTCCATCCCCAAAGAATGCCCTTAATTAGACATACACAATCAAAACCAAAAGTATCTTCACTAGCATTTAGAATCTTACTATTCCTTGTTATTTGCTTATTATAAGCATTATTTTTACAATATCTATTTTTATTTTTATTATTCATTGGTGCGCCAAAACACCCCATTATGTATAAAGTTTTATAATTAGTAGCTATTTCTTTAGCTATGCCAACAAATTGGCTATTATTCATCACTTTTGACACATTTTACACCTCGCTTTCATTTAATTTAAAAACCATTAGCAAAAATATTTGCTAATGGTTAGGAGTATTTATATTATTCATCTACATTGATTATTTCATTATCTACTTTGACTTTATTATCATCTATCCATTCAATATTTGATTCAGATATTTCTTCATCATAATATATATCTTTTACTATTACGTTATTGTTTTTAATTATTTTGATTTCTACTACCCATTCACAATTAGTACAGTTTCTGTTTTTATAAATATTTAATGTGTATTCTCCATTTGGTGATGTTAATTTTGTGATAGCACCATCACCAATAGAAACTTTAAACATTAGCAATATAAGTAGTATTAGTATTACAATTAGTGCCTTTACTCCATACTTATTGAGTAAAGTTTTTATTCTATCACCCCCTTTTTATTTTTTGATAATAGTTTATGCCGGATGGATTCATATGAATGGTAGTATTTTTTAAGATAGCTATTCATTAATTTGTTGGCATAATATAACGACATTACAACTGCCAATGCTATTAATTTTCTATAAAGATCTTCATTAGGAATTTTTATGTTAAGTCCCGGACAATCAACAAACCAACAAAAGGTCATCATAGCTATCCAACATAAACTTGTAATTATAACCAAAAATGTAAGTTTGTTTCTTTCTTTGATCATTTTCTCTGAAAGTTCAACTTTAATAAATTTTGTATTGTTTTTATC
>CANQIR010000004.1 GCA_947624095.1 uncultured Bacilli bacterium | reverse complement strand
GTTAACTATGCTTGCCATATATTCCTGGCAGTATAAAATAAGTCTAAAGAAGTTAGCCAACTTAGTTGCTCCCGCAATCCCTTTAATGTATGGTATCGGTAAAATAGGTTGTTTTCTAACCGGTTGCTGTCTAGGTTTTAAATATACTGGAGTAGGGGCGATTACTTATAAATATTCGCAAATAGTATCGAGTGAATTTTCCTATTTTCCTATTCAAATTATTGAATCAATTACTTTTATATTCCTATTTTTCTATTTATATCATCTAGCTAATAAAAAAGACCCCCAAGTAATCTCTAAATGTCTTATTCTTTGGGGAACTTTAAAATTTATTTTAGAATTTTTCCGTCTCAAACCGTCCACCACTATTTTAAGTATCAATCAAATAGTCTGTTTATTCCTTATTTTCCTAGGTTTTATAACTTATAAATTTAACTCATCAAAAAAGACAACTTAATCCATTGCCCTTTTTAATTTCTCATAAACCTCATCACTACTCATCGTAGCTTTCTTTTTAACATCATAATTTGGTAGTAAATGTAAATGAAAATGTTTAATCGCCTGTGTAGTTCCATAATTAACTCTTAAACTGAAACTTTCTGCTTGCATTTCCTTAATTAAAATTGGACTAATCTTTTTAGCTACGCTATGAATATGAGCGATTAAATCATCAGGCATTGCCAAAAAATCTTCATAATGTTTCTTTGGTATAATTAATGTATGTCCATCTACATTAGGAAAAGCATCAAGTATTGCTATTACTTGTTCATCTTCATATATCTTTTTACTAGCAACCTCTCCTTTAACTATCTTACAAAATAAACAATCCATAATAATATCACCAACTAAATAATACCAAAAAATCTCCCTATCGTAAATATCATTTAGAATTGCTAAAAATTTAAAAATAGTATATACTAATCATAGAGAGTGGTAAGTATGAAAGAGACATTAAAAAAAATATTTACTTTTAATTTTATTATTTTTGCTATGCTTATCACAACTTGTCTTAGACCTAGGGCCATCTCGCCAAGTACGTGTACATTTTCTGATGAATTTATTGAATGGCAAAAGTTATCTGAAGAAGAAAAAAAGACCGTTCCAATGCCTAATATTTGTAAAAGTACTTTAATTGATGTAAGTACACCAGAACCATATTACAAAGAATATAAAACCTTTAGTTTTAATGATTCTGCCAAAGGCCAGTACCCAGCTACTTTTGATCCAAGAACTACCCAAAACTACCTTCGTCCTATCAAGAATCAACAAAATACTGGTGGCTGCTGGGCCTTTTCTGCTTTAACTACTCTAGAAACTGCCATTATTAAAAATAATGGACCAGTTTATAATTTTTCAACTCGTCATATGGAATATTCAACCACCCGTTATTTCCAAGACGGTACCGATGCAAATAACTATAATCGCCAAGTAGGTACCGGTGGTAATGGTTATATCGCCAGCAATTATCTTATTAATGGTAAAGGACCAGTCGAAGAATCTACTATGCCGTTTCAAAATGATGAAAATCCAATTAATAAAAAAGATTTACCGACTACCAAAAGAACAGTTGATGTTAATGGCTACGAAGTTGTTAGCGGCACAGTTGGTGGCTGTACAGCTAGTATTAAAAATGTTATTAAAGAACATATTACGAAATACGGTTCAATGGCTGCCAACATTTATATGACAACTGAATCAGCTTATTACAAGAAAGAAAATGCATCACTATATTATAAATATGATAAATCTAACACCTTTCATACAGTTAATCATGGAGTAACTATCATCGGTTGGGATGACACTTATAATAAAAATTATTTTTCCTCAACTAACCAACCTCAATCTAATGGCGCTTGGATAGTCCAAAATTCTTATGGTAGTGACTGGGCTTATGGTAAAGCTGGTTATTTCTATGTTTCTTATGAAGATTACTGGATTTGCTCATCTCCTAGTGGGGCAACTGATGTTGACCACCTCGCTACGGATGTTGAAGAAAAAATATATGCTTATGATACTTTAGGATTTAATGGCTACTATGGTTATAATACTGAAACAAACTATGCTGCCAATGTTTTCACTTTAGAATCCGAACAAGAATTATTAAAAGAAGTAACTATTGCTACTAAAAGTGGTGTAGTATATGATGTTTACTTAAATCCAGTAGATGATAAATTAGATAAATCTAAATTTATTCATTTAGGTACAAGCGTTGCCAATTACGACGGCTATCACACTTTTAAACTATCAAGTCCTTATCTTCTTGAAAATCAAAAATTTGTCATTATGATTGCTTATAAATACCAAAGTTCTGATGGCGATTATCCTATAGGTACACAACTATATATTTCTCAAGATAGTTTATTTGATTTTGGAAATACCACCGCTGGTCAAAGTTATGTCAGTCGAAGTATGGATGGCCCATGGGAAGACCTATCTGAAGATACCACTTATAAGCCATACGCTAGTATTAAAGCTAGTACCGATAAAATTCAATATAACTTTACTTTAGGACCACTTACCCAAAATCCAGAATATCCATACTATTCAGGTGATTTTAACCTAAGCTTATCATTTGATAGTAAAACTGTTTTAGCTTCCGCCGCAACTATTAAAATCTTTAATAGCAATAATGAAGATGTTACTACTAATTTTTCAATAAGCGGGCAAACGCAAACTAATCAAGCAACCATTGTTATCCAAAATACTAGTGGTCATACCGCTCCTCAAGGCGATTATCGCATAGTTGTAACTTTTGGTGAAATAACTAAAGAAGTACCATTCCATCTCTATAGTCAATACGAAATAATTGCTGGTGACGTTAACCCAGGTTCTTCCACAATGTATGATAAAGATGAAAACGCTATAACTATTCCTGTATTAGCTATTGGTTATCAAAATAATGCAAATCTTACAGTAGAAATTGTTGATGAATCAACTTCAAAACTAGAAAATGCTACCATTAGTGGTAATACAGTTAACAATAATCAAGCAACTATTACTATAAAAATTCCTAAAGATAGTAAATTTGGTAAGTATACTGTAACAATTACTGGTGAAAATGGTAATCAAGATACTGTAACTTTTGAAATTATCGAATATGTCGAAGTAGAATCAATAACTTTAACTCCTATAGACCAATATCTTCTAAATAATCATATTTATACTTTAGAAGCAACGGTTAATCCACCAAATGCTACCAACAAAGCCGTGAAATGGCAAACCTCTCCCGGAACAGTAGCTACTATTAAACAAGATGGTACGTTAACAACTAGAGGCCGCGGCAAAGCAGATATTACCGTAACTAGTCAAGATAACCCAGAAGCTACTGCTAAAACAAGTATCATCGTTGAAGATCCTAAATTAAAATTATCAACTTCCAAAATAACTGGTACGTATCCCAAAGATACCTCTCAATTATTTATTAATAACGAAGGTACAATTACCTTAAAATTCACTATTCAAGATATTGACAATTTAACAACCAAAATTACTGATTCCTCAGATAGCCCAGTTGATTACTTTACTATAAGTGGTGGCGATCAATTAACGGGTGATAGTGCAACAATTACTATAAATCATGATGGCAAAGCCAAAGAAGGGGTATATAAAGTAACAGTAAGTGGCGGTCACGCTAAAACTCTAACGGCAACTTATGAATTTGAAGTATTCAATACTAGTGAAATAACTAATATTTCTATCAATGATATCCGTACCCGTAATAATATGACAATCGATTTAAATCCAGTTATTACCCCAACCAATGCCTATAATAAAGTCTTAAAATACACAATTGAAAATGATACCATCGCTACAATAGAAGGAAATACTTTAAAAACTCATGCTGTTGGTTCTACTAAAATAACCGTAACAAGTACGGATGGTTCTAATGTTAGTACAACATTTACTGTTACCGTAACTGATGACTTATTTACTTACACAAACTATACCCAAGAAGATGGTTACCTAAAAGGAATTACCGAAAAAACCGATTATCAAAAATTCTATAATTCCTTGGATATTACTTCTGGTGAAACAGTTACAATCTATAAAGGTACAAATCCAGTTACTTCTGGTTATATCGGTACTGGTATGACTCTCGAACACAAAACTTCTAGTGGTACTCAAAAATATACCTTAATTATCAAAGGTGATACTAATGGGGATGGCACAGTTGGTAGTAACGATGCACTGCTTATTAGACGCCACGTAGTAGGACTTAGCACTTTAGAAAAAGTTTATCAAATGGCTGGCGATATTTCCGGTGATAACTCCCTAGGCAGTAATGATGCTCTCAAAATTAGAAGATACGTAGTTGGCTTATCATCAACACTTAATTAAAATAAAAAGCGGGTGAAAAAATGAAAAAAATAAAATATTTAATATTTACTATGAGTTTAATGTTCATCGTATTATTGACGCCTAATGCCCTAGTATCAAAATTAACTCCATCATCATCTAGCGTCGAGAAAGGAAAAGAATTTACAGTGTCTATTGTAGTTTCTGGTTTGAATAATTACCTTTCTTCTGCAGATTATGTTATAACCTTTGATACTACAAAAGTTTCTTATAATAACAAATGGAGTAGTAATAAAAGCTCAGATATGTTTGTTAATCTTCAAAGCCCCGGAACTATCAAAATATCTTATATGGATAATACCGGTGGTGGTCCTAGTACATCTATTAATAATGGAACAGTAATTACCATAACATTTACAAGTAACGTTGAAAGTGGGACAGCAAACTTTAACATCGAAGGCTCTGGCTATGCTGATGCTAACGGTGGCGATATTTCCGGTACTACCCAAGGTACCTCAGTTAGTTTTACTAAAGCTCAAACTCCAAGTAATCCATCAAATCCATCAAATCCAAGCAATCCTTCTACTCCAAAGAGTAATGAAGCCTTACTTAAATCCTTATCAGTTACCGGTTTAGCTTTAAATCCAAGTTTTTCATCAAGTACTAAATCATATACCTTACCAGATACAGAATTAAGTTCAATAACCATTAGAGCAACAGCATCAACTGGTGCTACAATTACTGGTGCAGGTACTAAATCCTTAAAAATTGGTGATAACACAATAACTATCACCGTAACTGCTGAAGATGGCAAAACCAAAAATAATTATACTATTAAAGTAAAAAGAGTAGACAATCGTTCATCTGATAATAAATTAAAAAGTTTAACTATCGAAGGGGTAGATATTGATTTTTCTAGCGATAAATTTATTTATGATATTGAATTACCCGAAAATTTAACTACTCTAAATATAAAAGCTGAAGCTAATGATAGTAAAGCTAAAATAACCGGTACCGGTTTAATAAATATTGGTAACGATAAAAAAGTCCATACCATCACCGTAACTGCTGAAAATGGTTCAAGTACCGAATATTTAATTCGCTTTACCAATAGAGGAGCCATTACTGACCCAAGTGATGAACTAACAAGATTAATTATTAATAATATTGAGATAGTTCTCGATGGCAGTTCAACTTATTTATTTGGTGTCGATAGTACAGTAAATAACCTAGAAATTAAAACTGAAACTAAAAGTACTTCCGCAACTGTTTCTATTGATAATGCTACTAGTTTATCATTAGGTATAAATAAGATTATTATTACTGTCCGTGATGGTGAATTAGAAAGAGAATACTTTATCTTAGTTAACAAAACCATTAATGCTCCAAAAGTTGATTCTATTGATAAAATAAATGATAATAATATTAAAAATGATTTAATCTTGGAGTTAAATAGTGATGCTGATAAAATTATTCCCAAAGACATTCTAAATAAAATAGTTAATGGTAAATTATATGTAAACATAGTCAATAGTTATAAAGGCTTGTTATATAGTTTTGTGATTGATAGTAATGTAAGTAAAGTTAATGACTTAGATTTAAATATTCTAATTAATACCAGCTCCCCAGTCACTTTAGCTACTACTTTACCAGCTGGTATCATTGTAACTTACTATTTAGGTGATTTTAATACAGAAGGATTAGGTATTTATACTTATAGCGAAACAGATAGTAATTTAACTCTTTTATCAGAAACAATTGCTAATAATAATGGCTATATCTCATTTACAACTAATGGTGCTACTAGATATGCTCTAACAAATGAATCATCACCTGTAACTCCAACAAGTCAAAAAGAAAAGTCTAAGAGTTCATTTAGTATTTTATCATTCATTATTGGCCTATTAGTAGGTATCTTATTAACAACTGCCGTTGTCTTCATTAAGGCAAAGGGCATATTTACTAATCCCAAAACAAAGTCAAGTTCACCAAATAAATCATCCAGTGTTATTACTAGAAATAATAATCTTAATAATGCCAGTAATAATTTAAATATTGGTCGTCCAGGATCTTTAGATTTAGGAAGTACTAAACCCCAAGGAACAACTAATCAAATTCGTAATCCTGGTAGTGGTCTAACACCGCCAGTATCTAACCAATCTGCTACTCCAACAGCACCTATCCTAAATTTAAATAGCACTAATTCTTCAAATAACCAGGGACCAACATCGACTCCTCAGAATCAACAAACCAAATCAGAAGAAAATGAAACTTTAATAATGTAAGAAAATATATCTAGTAATTAAATCTTAAATTGCAAAGTTCTGCTTTGCTTTTTTTATTCAATTTTTTCTATTCTGTGCATAAATTAAACTAGAGGGTGATAAAATGTCTGCTTATAAAGAAATTGTAACTAAGGCTATAATCGGAAAGGGAAAGAAAACATCTAGTAACTCTTATACAATCGAAACCGAAGAAAAACCCAATACTGTTTTAGGCTGTTGGGTAATAAACCATCGCTTTAATGGAACAAATAACGATGGCAATGTTACAGTAAATGGTGCCTTTGATGTTAACGTTTGGTACTCTTATGACAACGATACCAAAACTGCAGTAAGCACCAAAAGATTATCTTATAGTGATATGATGAAACTTCATTTAAAAGAAAATACTAACAATAATCAAGAAATAGTTGTCAGAAGTCTAAAACAACCAACTGTAACTGATGTCAATATTAAAGATGGCTTAGTTAATTTAGATATCGAAAAAGAATTAGGTGTAGAAGTAGTAGGTGAAACTAAAGTAAAGATAGCTATTGAAGAAGATGAAGAGCCTTGGGAAGATATTGATGACGATGAAGAAATAACTGAACAAATTGATAACGAAGTAAATGAAAACTATTTAGAATAGGTGTCAACAAAAAATGGTTGACACCTTATTAATGATTTGATATATTAAATACAGCAAAAAAGGAGGGAATAATAATGGCAGTTAAATTAAGACTAAAAAGAATGGGCGCTAAACAAAGACCATTCTATCGTATCGTAGCTAGTGATTCACGTAGTCCTAGAGATGGTAGATTTATTGAAACAGTTGGTACCTATAATCCAATTAGTAACCCAGCTGAAGTAAAAATTGATGAAGAAAAAGCTCTATACTGGTTAGGTAATGGTGCTCAACCAACTGATACAGTAAGAAATCTATTAAGTCAAAGTGGTATATTAAAAAAATTCACTGAAAGCAAAAATTCTAAAAAAGAAGGTAAATAATTATGGATTTAAGAAGTTTTGCTGAATACCTAGTAAAAAGTGTAGTGAAAGAACCTGATATGGTAAAAGTCCAAGAATTTGGTGGTGAAGAAGATTCCATCATTCTTGAAATAATTGTCCATGAAAGTGATATGGGTTTAGTAATCGGTCGTAGTGGTAAAATGGCTAATGCTATTAGAACGCTAATCCAAGCACACGCTTATTTATTAGGCAAAAATAAAGTTAAAATCAATTTTGATTCATTTTAAGAGGGCATTTAAAGCCTTTTTTTATTGACAATATTACTGTTAAATCAATTGACTAAAACTTAACAACCTAGTATACTTGAGAGTAGTAAAGGATGGTTATTATATGAAAGAAATGCCAACGCATATCGCAATTATCTTAGATGGCAATCGACGTTGGGCAAAAGAAAACGGACTTACAAGTTTCCAAGGTCATAGCCAAGGCTTTGAAAATATCCGTTCACTAGCTCCGCAAATTTTTAAACGTGGTGTAAAGTATTTAAGTGTATTTGCTTTTTCCAATGAAAATTTTAAACGCAGTGCTGATGAAGTTAATTATCTAATGAATATCTTTGTAGAAATGTTTCAAAAAGAATGTGATAAACTTCATAAAGAAAACATCAAGATAGTCTTTTCCGGTAGACGTAGTCGTCTAAGAGACGATGTTCTAGAATCTATGGATAGAATTACCGAATTAACAAAAGATAATACCCAAGGAACTTTTAACATCTGCCTTAATTATGGTGGTCAGCAAGAAATTATTGATGCTACTAAGAAAATTGCAGAAGAAGTAAGGAATGGCTCACTTACTATTGAAAATATCAATGAAAACACTATCTATGAACATCTTTATCAAAATCTTCCACCAATTGATTTAATGATTCGTACAAGTGGCGAATGCCGAATTAGCAATTTTATGTTATGGCAATTAAGTTATGCCGAAATGTTTTTCACCCATACTTATTTTCCAGCTTTTACTATTGAAGAATTTGATCAAATAGTTGACGAATTTTTAAAAAGAGATCGTCGCTTTGGAGGCAATAATGAAAAGAAGAATAATTAGTGCTTTATGCTTATTAATTATAATCGTTCCCTTATATCTATTAGGTGGTATTTGTTGGGCGATGGCCGTCGGTATTACCAGTATCTTTGCTTTAAAAGAAGCACTTGACTTAAAAGCTAGTCACGTATCGTATCCCTTACCAATCCAACTAACTGCTGTTATTTGCTTACTATTGTTAGTATATTCTAAATTTGACGGCTATAACCTAGCTTTTGGCGTATCTTATGTGGCTATGGCTTTAAGCTTTATACTTTTACTATTACCAACTTTAGTTATTAAAAAATACACTACTAAAGAGGCCTTTTATCTTTTAGGAGTAGTTATCTTTTTAGGAACAGTATTTAATACATTTATTTTATTTGAAAACTTCCACCGACTTATATTGCCTTATTTAGTTCTCATAGCATCGATGACTGATACTTTCTCAATGATTATTGGCAAACTAATTGGTACTCATCGCTTATCGAGTGCTGACCCAGATAAAACTATCGAAGGTGCTATCGGTGGAATTACAATAGCTAGTATTATTGCTTCTTTCTTCTATATCAAAGTAATAGGTAGTCCCAATATTCCCACAACGATTATAACCACTATCTTTTTAAGTATTATATCTGTAATAGGAGATTTAATCTTTAATAAAATTAAAAGAGAAAACGATCTCCAAAAGTTTTCCAAAATTATTCCCGGTCACGGAGGAATCTTAGACCGTTTAGATAGTTTAATCTTTACGGTTCTAACTTACGTAGTAATTCTTTATATTATTTAAGGAGCTGATCATATGTTAAATATTATTTTTAATATTATAATTTTAATCTTAATGCTAGGAGTTCTAGTTTTACTTCATGAATTAGGCCATTTCCTTCTTGCTAAAGCTTGTAAGGTCCATATCTATGAATTCTCAATTGGTATGGGTCCCAAACTTAAAGGTTTCAAAGGTAAAGATGGTATTGATTATTCAATAAGAGCTTTACCTATCGGTGGCTATGTCCAAATGGCCGGTGAAGTATACGAAGATGATAAAAAAATCAAAAAAGAAAGATTTATGTGTAATCGTCCTTGGTATCAAAGAGTCCTCATCTTAGTAGCTGGAGTAACCTTTAATTTTATTACCGCCTTAGTATTACTATTCTTCCTAGGTTTAATTTGGGGTTCTCCAAATATGAAACCAGTAGTTGCTTATGTCCAAGAAGGTTCACCAATTGCGGAAGCTGGTATCAAAGAAGGCGATTTAATAACTGCTATCAATGGTAAAAAATTATCTACTTGGGATGAAGCACAAATTCGTCTTGTTATCAAAAATGATAAAGATTATTACACATTTACTATTAAACACGAAGATGGCACTACAGACGAATATAATGTAGTACCGGAAGTTACTAAAGATGAAGAAGGTAATGAAACTAAAGTCTTTGGTGTTGGAATCGACAATACCCCTCATAAAGGATTCTTTAGAGCTATCAAATATGCTGGTACTAAATTTATTTCCGTTATGAATACAATGGCTATAACTGTTGGTAATCTCTTTACTGGTAAAATATCTTTAGGAGCTTTATCAGGTCCCGTTGGTGTTTATTCTATAGTTGATCAATCAACTTCTGCTGCTAAAGCCTCAGATATAATATATAATATTATCTATCTTACCGCTTTTCTAAGTATCAACTTAGGCTTCATTAATATCTTACCATTCCCAGCTTTTGATGGTGGTCACGTTCTCTTCCTAATTATTGAAAAAATTAAAGGTAGCAAAGTAGATGCTGATTTAGAAACCAAAATTCATACTATAGGATTTGCTTTATTAATGCTTTTAATGATATATATAACAATTCAAGACATAATTCGTTTATTTTAGTGAGTATACCTCACTTTTCTTTTGAAATTAAATATTTTAAAATCTTGCTTTCCCTTGACAATAAACTCTCTATAGATGTATTATATATTTAGAATAAAGCAGGTGAGTAGATGGATAAGAATAAAGTAATCCTTCAATATTGTCCTAATTTTTATAAAATCATTAACTTCGACTATTTCGCCGAAGATCTAATAACAGATAAATTATTAAAAATCTATCGTAGTTTCATTTTTAGTGCCGATATTAATAGTCCTGAACAATTAGGTAAAGTATCCGAAATTGATAAAGTATTAGCTAAATATGTTGATGACTATTTATTCCGTAAAGAAATGAAACATAGTTTAGCAACTTTACAAATTAAAAGAAGTAATAATATCTTATTAAGTCTTGTTGATAGTTTAATTTCAATTTTTAATAATTATGAAGAAGGAACAACCAGAAAAATATACGTATCTCGTTGGATTTAAAGCCGTTAAGGCTTTTTTATATTAAAGGAGAATCTTATGCAATCATTAATTTGTGATACTCATACTAAAACTTTAAAAGTATATGAAGACCAAACTCTTATTAAAACTATTTCTAATATTGCTATAGGTATTAATGGAGTTACCAAAGATAAAAAAGAAGGTGACGGTAAAACTCCCCTTGGAAAGTACTCTCTCGGTATTGCTTTTTCTACTCATAAACTTGCTCTTACATATCCTAATTTTACTATTAATCCTTACCATTATTGGGTAGATGATATCAATTCTAATTATTATAATCAACTTGTTGATTTATCTATCACTTCTAAAGATTTTCAAAGTGCTGAACATTTAATAGATTATCCTAATGAATATGAATATGGTTTAGTTATCAATTATAATCCAGAATGTCTAAAAGGTAAGGGGAGTGCTATCTTTTTACATATCAAAACTAGCGACGTTACTCACGGTTGTATTGCTATTGATAAAAAATCTTTAATTTTTATCTTAAATTTTCTCGATAGAAGCCAAAATCCCATCATTAAAATAATTTAAAACGGGATATCAGTCTCAAAATTAGCGCAAAATGAGCAAAATTTAAAAAAATATTGTACATTTATAAAATATTTGATATAATTAACTCACTTGAGAAATGGCGCTGTAGCTCAGTTGGCTAGAGCATCCGGTTCATACCCGGCAGGTCGAGAGTTCGAATCTCCCCGGCGCTACCAATTTTGTATTGCACTTCCATTTTTATGGGAGTTTTTATTTGAAAAGAGGAATTTCATTTATGCAGCCAATCATTCGAAAAAGAAAACTAGAAGATTCCAACGAACTAGCTCATTGCATCGCTCTTGTGTGGAATACAACCTATCAAGGCATTGTTGACACTGAATTTTTAAAAAATCTAGTAAAAGGTGAAAAACAAAATGCTGAAAGATTAAAAAATAATCTCAACGAACAACCAAATTATTACGTTTTAACCATCGAAGATAAAATAATCGGCTGGCTTTATTTTACCTTAGATACTGACAAATATGCGAATGCTGCTGAAATTCATTCTCTCTATATCTTAAAAGAATATCAAGGAAAAGGCTATGGCAAAATGTTATATAACTATGCTAAAGAACATATCCTTAACAATAAGATAAATAAATTAATAATCGGTTGCTTAGATGGCAATCCTGCCAATCAATTTTATCAACATCTTGGTGGCAAACTTATCGATACCCAATTATTTAGAGAAAAATATCCTGAAAATATCTATCTATTTGAATTATCTTAATTTAAACTTTTATCTTTTATCAAAGTCTAAGAAAGAGGTGACAATATGTTAGATTTTCCAAATTTAATCGCCGAAATATGTAATGAAGAACAAATCAAATATGCAAAATGTTCCTAATGGTTGCAGTATTGCTAAAGATATTTATCGAAAAGCAATATTATCGATGTTCAAATAACTATCCAAATAAAATTTCTTTTTCTTAAAATGTGATATAATCAATATATAGAGAAAGAAGGTAAAAATTTATGTGTACAGCTGCAACATATCAAACTAAAGACCATTATTTTGGTCGTAACTTAGACTTAGAATACTCTTATCACGAAACAGTAACTATTACACCACGAAACTATCCTTTTAATTTTCGCCAAGTAAGCAGCATTACTTCTCATTATGCCTTAATTGGTATGGCTTACGTTGCTGATAATTATCCCCTATATTATGATGCCATTAATGAAAAAGGTTTAGGAATGGCCGGACTTAATTTCCCAGGTAATGCTTACTACCACGATATAGCAGAAGGCAAAGACAACATTGCACCTTTTGAATTTATTCCTTGGATACTTAGCCAATGTGCTACTGTTAGTGAAGCTAAAGACCTACTTAATAAAATGAATTTAGCTAATATTAACTTTAGTGATAAACTCCCAGCTTCTCCCTTACATTGGATTATTGCTGATAAAGAATCATCAATTACCGTTGAATCTGTTAAAGAAGGTTTAAAAATATATGATAATCCAGTCGGAATTCTAACCAATAATCCATCATTTGATATGCAATTATTTAATTTAAATAATTACTCACACTTATCTACCGAACAACCAATCAATACTTTTTCCCATAAATTAAATTTAACTAATTATAGTAGAGGAATGGGTGGTCTTGGTCTTCCTGGTGATTTATCTAGTGCTTCACGTTTTGTCAAAGCCTCATTTACTAAAATGAATTCCTTAGCTAATGAAGATGAATCATCAAGTATCAGTCAGTTCTTCCATATTCTAGGTTCTGTTTATCAACAAAGAGGACTAGTCCATATGGGCGAAGGTCAATATGAGATAACTATCTATAGTTCATGTTGTAACCAAGATAAAGGTTTATACTATTATACGACTTACGAAAATAGTCAAATTACTTGTGTTGATATGCATAAAGTTGATTTAGATAGTCAAGATTTAGTTAACTATCCACTAATAACTGGTCAACAAATAAATTATCAAAATTGAAAGGAAGATAAATATGCGTCAAAATATTAAAACTACCGAAGCCATATTCCCTATGCCTGTCTTAATGATAGCTACTTATAATGAAGATGGAACAATTGATGTTATGAATGCTGCTTGGGGAACAATGGTTGATCGTGATATCATCGCTCTAAATTTAACTGAAACCCATAAAACAGTAGAAAACATTAAAAGAAATCAAGCTTTTACTGTTAGTATTGCTGATGCTCCTCACGTTAAAGAAGCTGACTACTTCGGTATAGTATCAGCCAATAATACTAAAGATAAATTTGCTAATAGTGGGTTAACTGCTACTAAATCTGATATTGTTAATGCTCCCATTATTAATGAATTTCCCATCTGTTTAGAATGTGAATTTATTGAATATCAAGCTAATGAATATGGTTTAGGCGTTATTGGTAAAGTCCTTAATGTATCAGCAGATCAAAAAATAATGAATGGTGATAATGTCGATATTTCTTTAGTTCATGCCATTGCTTTTGATCCCTACACCCACGGTTATTACGAAGTAGGTAATCGAGTAGGGAATGCTTTTAAAGATGGCTTAGAAATAAAAAATAAAAATACTAGTAGCAAAGATTAATTACGTGAAAATTCTCTTTATTGAGAATTTTTCTTTTTACTAGTATAATGGATATTGATTTGATATATAAAATATAAAGGAGCAAATATTATGTATGAATTAACAAAAATAAAAAATAATACTTATCTCATTCCATCACCTACTAATATCGGCTTATATTTAGATGGTAGTGATGTCTATTTAATTGATAGCGGTAATGACGATGATGCTGCTAAAAAAGTTTTAAGAATTATTGAAGCTAATCATTGGCATCTAAAAATGATAATTAATACTCATTATCACGCTGACCATACCGGTGGTAATAACTATCTTATTAAACATACTGATTGTCAAGTATACATTCATCCAAATGAAATAGCTTATATAATCAATCCCGAGTTAGAAGTTACTACTATGTGGGGAGGTGTACCAATACCCGACTATGTTGATAAAAGTGTTTTAGCTAAACCTACACCATTATCTAGAATTACTAATGAAATGCCTAGTTTATTTACCATTATTAATCTTCCTGGTCATTCTCCAAATATGATTGGCATTAAAACTAAAGATGATGTCCTATTTATTGGCGATGCTCTTTTAAATCCCCAAATTATTAATAAATATAATGTTTGCTATCTTTATGATGTCTCAGAATATTTATCATCTTTAAAAGAACTTTCTCAAATATCAGCTAGCTACTATATTCCAAGTCACGGTACTGTCCTAACTGATTTAACAGAATATATGCAAACTAATATGAGTAAAACTCTAGAAATTTGTTCATTGATTACCAAATCCATTAAAACTCCCCAAACTATCGAAGATTTAGTTGCCATAATAACCCAAAAATATCATATCCCGCTTAGTAATAAACAATATGTTTTAATTACAACAACTTTCAAAGGATATATCAAGTATTTACTAGCAAAAAATCTTCTTAAAATTGTATATATTAAGAATAAACAATACATAATAGAAACAGAAGAATAGTTCATCTAAAGAAAGGAAAATATTTATGAAAGAAAAACAAACTATCTATGCTCATATGTTACTCGAAACTTGTCTAAAAGTTGATAAACAACCACTACTTATTATCGCTCCCATAGAGGCTTATGAATTTGTAAGAATTATTACTGATGAAGCTTTGAAATTAGGTGTAACAGATATTGGCTATTACTTTACTGATAAATATCTCCAACACAGTTTATTACAAAATATAACTTTTAATAAATTAAAAAATAATCCCTTATTTAATAAAGAAATTTATAATGAATATGCTAAAAAGAATGGTGCAATATTGTGTTTAGCTAGTGAAACCCCTAATTTAATGGAAGATATTGATTCCAAACTTATGGCTAAAGTAAATCTTTACGCTTCTGATACCTGTAGTTTATATCGCGAATATCAAACTAATAACCAGATAGCTTGGCTAATTGCTATGGTACCAACTAAAGACTGGGCTAGACAAGTTTTCCCCAATGTTCCTGATCCTTTAACCAAATTATGGGAAACTATCTTTACTTTATGTGATATAAACTCCCAAAATCCTCTTAAGAATTTAGAAAAACTTCTCGAAAAGAATAAAAAAATATGTACTAAATTAAACAACTTAAAAATTAAAGAATTACACTATACTAATTCTTTAGGAACTGATTTAACTATTGGTTTAAGTAAAGATTCTATTTGGAACACAACTGTCTCTAAAATTAAAAATGGTAAAGAAATAGTATGTAATTATCCTTCTTTTGAAGTATTTACTACTCCCGATAAATTCCAAACTAATGGTATTGTCTACAGTTCAATGCCCTTATTAGCTAATGGAATAGTAATCGATAATTTCTCCTTAGAATTCCAAAATGGAAAAGTTACAAATATTAAAGCTACCAAAAATAAAGCTACATTACAAGAAATTGTTGAATCAGTTAAGAATGCTAATTATTTAGGTGAAGTAGCCTTAGTTCCTTACGATTCCCCAATTAGAAATACCGAAACTTTATTTTATACAACCTTATTAGATGAAAACGCCTCTTGTCATCTTGCTCTTGGTACCGGCTTTACTGAATGTTTTGCCAATACTGATAAAATGACTAGTAAAGAAAGAGAAGCCATTGGCTTTAATGATTGTAAAAGTCATACCGACTTTATGATAGGTACTAAAGATTTACAAATAACTGCTACTACCTACGATAATCAAGAAGTAATCATCTTTCAAGAAGGCAACTTTACTAAAGAATTTACTAAATAAAAAAATTATGTTAAAATAAAGACATTCATGGAACACTTCTATGTGCCTTATTGGGTGTTACCATGTTTATTATAATAAATTCCATTGGTTCAATTACCAATGTTTTTATTTGTCAGTAAAAATTAATCGATTTTCCACTATTTTGTAGTAGATATTTTTCTATGGATTTATGAGGTAATAAGTGTTAAAATAAAAATATAGAAAATATGGAGGTCTTGAAGATGAAATTAACAAACTGCAAACTGGGGGGGGGTACTTTATAATAATCCACAAGGGATAAGTACCAATTTAAAAACAGGTTTGGC
>CANQIR010000003.1 GCA_947624095.1 uncultured Bacilli bacterium | reverse complement strand
AATGCTCCTACAAACAAAGGTGAACTTTGTTTGTTATCTATATTATAAATCGGTATCATTTTAACTAATGATTAACAATTAGGTAAATCAATAACTATAACTCACTTCATAATTAATCATTAAATCGTGCATCAACATAATAAATAGGTCTACCTTCTTCATAATACTGTCGCTCAAAATCTGTCATAATATTTGGTATTGGATTTTCATCATGATGTAAATCTAAACTAACTCTTTCAAAAGAATACCAATATTGACTAAGAGTCTCTAAAGAATAAGCAAAAAATCCTTTATTATCTGTCTTCAAAACGATTCTTTTATCTTTCTTAAATATCCTATCATACATCTTTAAATAATTAATATGTGTAAATCTTTTCTTTTCATCTATTTTCTTTGGCCAAGGTTCAGAAAATGTTAAATAAATAGTACTAATCTCTTTACCAAAAAAATCTAAAATATTCATTGCATCAGCATTAATTAATTTTAAATTTGGTAAATGTTGATTTACTAATCTCTCCACTGCCATTACCATTTGTGAATCATATAATTCTAAACCAATAAAATTAATTTTTGGATATTGCTTAGCCATATTAATTATAAAATCTCCCCTACCCATTCCTAGTTCTAAATGAATAGGATTATTATTTCCAAAAACATCTTTCCACTTATTTTTATATTTTGCTGGATTATTTACTACATAAGGACAACTACTAACTATTTTACCTGCATCTTTAATTTTAATATATTCCATAATTATTCACATCCATATTCATTATATCAAACATTTCTTAATATTTAACAAAAATTTCCAGCAAAATATATCAAACATTTGTTTACTTAATTTACAAAATATTTTATAATGTAATTGGTGATCTTTATGGAACTCAAAGAAAAATTAACTATTCTTGCTGATGCTGCTAAATACGATGCATCTTGTTCATCAAGTGGTAGTACTGGTTGGTCTAATAGTAAAATCGGTAATACTGCTTTCTCTGGTATTTGCCATTCATTTGCTAGTGATGGTAGATGTATTTCTCTCTTAAAAATCTTAATGACTAATTGTTGTATCTTTGATTGTAAATATTGTTTAAATCGTCAAAGTAATAATATTAAAAGAGCAGTTTTTACTCCCGAAGAAGTTTGTTATATCACCCTAAATTTTTATCGCCGTAATTATATCGAAGGCTTATTTTTATCTTCTGGTATTATTAAAAGTCCTGATTATACTATGAATCTTTTAATTGAAACTATCTCTTTACTTCGTCATAAATACCATTTCGGTGGTTATATTCATGCTAAAGCCATCCCTGGTGCTTCCGAATATTTATTAAAAAAACTGGGCTCCCTCGTTGACCGTTTAAGTGCCAACATTGAATTGCCAACCGAAAATGGTTTAAAACTTCTTGCTCCTAATAAAGATAGTCAAAAAGTAAATGAAATTATGCAATTTGTTAAAACAAATCGTAGTAAACACTTTACACCGGCTGGTCAAAGTACCCAAATGATAATTGGTGCTACTAATGAAACAGATTATGATATTATGCAAAAAAGTTCTTCATTATATACTAATTACCATCTAAAAAGAGTTTTTTATTCTGCCTATATTCCTGTCAATCAAGACTCTTTACTTCCTACTTTAAATACCCCACCTCTTAAAAGAGAACATCGTCTTTATGAAGCCGACTGGCTCCTTCGTTATTATAACTTTAAAGTAGACGATATCTTAACTCCCAACAATCCTAACTTTAACCTACTTATTGATCCTAAAGCTGATTGGGCACTCCGTCATCTAGATGAATTTCCCAAAGAAATCAATCATTGTTCCTATAACGATTTACTAAAAATCCCTGGTATTGGTATTACTTCTGCTAAACGAATTATTTCCTCTCGTAAATATTTTAACATCGAATTTAAAGATTTAATTAAAATGGGTGTCGTCCTCAAAAGAGCCAAATACTTTATTACTTGTAATGGTAAATACTTCATTGATAAATCATTCTTTAAAAAAGAAATTATTGAAAGTAGCTTAGTTTTAGATAATAAACCCCAAACAACTGACAACAATAAACAATTATCTCTTTTCTTATGAAAACTAATAATATCTATTTATATGATGGCTCTTTCCTTAACTTATTAAATTTAATTAAAATTCTTATAACAAAGCAGATAATTCCCCATAATATTAAAGATACAACTTATCAACCTAATCTCTTCGATGAAATTATTTCTCTATCTATTCCCAACGCAGACATTTTTAATGAAATTATTAAATCCACTTCTAAAGAAATATTTAATACCCTATATTTAATCTTCTGCTCAACTAACGAAAATAAAGAAATTATCATTTATTATTTTTTCGCCCACAGTTTAAAGTTCCACAATAAAATATATTATCAACGCAATCTAAAAAGTGTTTCTAGTGCCCTAGCTATCACCAAATACGTTAGTAATGAAAATCACAAAATGAAAGGATTTTTAAGATTCCGGGAATTAAAAAATAATCTTTTATATGCTGAAATAGCTCCAGAAAATAATCTCCTTTTCCTCCTTTCCAAGCATTTTTCTATTCGTTTAAAAAATGATTATTGGCTTATTAAAGATGTCAAAAGAAATATTATTAGTATTTATGATAAACACGATTTTTACTTAATTAGTGGTGATAACTTCACCTTAGAAACCCTTGAATATAGTAAAGAAGAAAAAAATATGAATGCCTTATGGCAACAATTTTATAAAACTATTGGCATTCAAGAAAGAAAAAATGACCGCTGTCGTTTAAACTTTATGCCTAAAAAATATTGGCCATACATAATAGAAATGAGTGATGAATTATGAAAAAAGTTATAACTAAAGAAGAATTAAGAAAGAAAATGACCACCGCTATTACCTTACTTTGTGATACTGTAAAAACTACACTTGGACCAAAAGGCAGTAACACCATTATTGACCACTCCGCATTTTCTCCTTTTATAACTAATGATGGTGTTACGATTGCTAGAAATATCTGTAGTGATGATGAAGTAATTAATACTATTTTAGAATTAGCTAAAGAAAGTGCCATTAATACCGATGATATTGTTGGTGATGGCACCACTACTACTTTAGTACTTTTAGAAAGTATCTATCTAAATGGTATTAAAGCGATTGATAACGGTCTAAATCCCCTTATATTAAAAGAACAATTAGATACTTCCCTCTCTCAAATCATCTCCTTAATTGAAAGTCAAAGTCGTAAACCAACTAAAGAAGAACTTTTAAATATTGCTATTAATTCCGCTGGTTCCTCTTCCATTGGTAAAATTATTTATCAAGCTTTCCAAAAAGTTCATACTAAAAACGCCATCACCCTAACAACTACTGACTCTAACACTACTAGTATATCTTTTCAAAAAGGCTATATCATTGATACATTACTTGCTTTCCAATATCTAATGCCTGCAAAATCTACTATTAACAATGCCAAAACTCTTATCATTAATAGTTATTTAACTAACTTAGAGGATATCTCTTCTATCATTAATGAAATAATTAATACCCAAACGCCCCTCATCATTTTTGCTGAAGACTTTGATGAATATTTAACTAATCAAATTATCACTCTAAATGAGCAAGAAAATACCCAAATCATTTTACTCAAACTACCTGGCTATGGTTCTAATAAACTAGACATCTTATCCGATTTATCCTTAATTACCAATGCCGATATTTTATCCAATCCAACTAACTTATCATCTAATAACATTGGTTTTATCTCCCAAATTATCATTGACAAAGAATTAACTACCATTAGTTTCTCTTCCAATACCAAGATTAAAGAAGCTATCAAGAAACTAAAAATTAATTTAACTACCGCTAATCAACTTGAAAAATCTTATATAGAACATCGTTTAGCAATGTTTACAACTGGTCTTGTCGAAATAAACATCGGTGCACCTACCCAAACTGAAGCTCGTGAGTTAAAAATGCGTTATACCGATTCCTTATGTGCTATTGCTACTGCTAGTGGCGGAATCGTACCAGGTAGTGGCTTAGTTTTATACGCCATATCCGAAAAACTACCTGATACCTTAGCTAATCAAATACTTGGGTCTGCTTTAAAATCACCTCTACAAGAAATTCTTTTCAATGCTGGTCTTAATCAAGATAACATCATCCCTAACTTAATACAAAATAATTTTCAAGAACTTTATAATATAAAAAACGATCAATATGAAAATATTTATACAACTCCCGTTATTGACCCAACCCAAGTAGTAACTAAGTCTTTAATTAATGCCACCTCCATTGCTACTATGTTACTTACTACAACTAATTTAATTATTAATGAAGTTCCTAATAATTTAAACAAAACAAATGAATATAATGACTTATAATTTTTGCTACTTTTTTCGTACTAATAATGGTGATTAAATGAAAAAGTCTACATACCTAATTCTTCTTATATCCCTATTTTTCTTTATATTTAGTACTTATCACTTATCTATCTGGTTTTATGATGGCGTAAAAGCTGTCTCTATTTCTAAAAAAATTGAACGTTCCACTAATCCTACCTTAATCAAAAGCCAGGATAATGACTTTGTAAATCCGCCCGCCAATCCAAATGATGCCACATACCTTTACAAAGATACTCCGTTTTTAGAAATTAACTTTTCCGAACTTTTAAATATTAATCCAGATACCATCGCCTACATTCTTGTACCCGGTACTAATATAGATTACCCAGTTGTTAAAGCTGGCGATAACGAATATTACTTATCTCACGCCTTTGACAAAAGTGCCAGTAAATCTGGTGCCATTTTCTTAGACTATCGCAATAACTTTATAAACTTAAGTACCAATACCATCATTTATGGTCACGGTCGAAAAGATGGTACTATGTTTGGTAGTTTAAACAATATTTTAACTAATGATTGGTACCAAGATTATCAAAATCACATTATTAAAATATCTACTCCCCAAGAAAATTATTTATTTCAAATATTTAGTGTTTATTCTATTGAGAAAGAAAATTATTACTTAACCACTTATTTTAAAAATAAGGAAGACATTTTACCATTTATCAACACTCTTAAAAATCGTAGTATTTTTGATTTTCCTACCGAAGTAAATATCTATGATAAAATTTTAACTTTATCTACTTGTTACGATGCTAGTGGAATGCGAACAGTCATCCATGCTAAACTCATAAAAAAAAGATCTCGTTAGAAATCTTTTTTACTTGCTTTACTAACAACATAAGCAATACCAATAGAAGCCATAAATCCCATAGCTAAATAAATAACTATATTATCACTAGTATTAGGATTTTCTTCTGTTATGCCAAACATTTCATTAAACTCTTCCATTGATAACTCAACATTAGGTTTAACATCTTTTTCGACACCATTGACTTCTAGAACACCCTTAGAGGTATCTTCCGGTACCCATAAGGTAGGACTACTTTCACTTTCAGTTGTATTAGTAATTTTTGCTCCGTCTTTTAAACTTAGTTTAGGAACTTCTGTAACTCCAGCTCCTTGACCAAGTTCAATACCACCAAAGCCATTACCAGATACATCAACATTACCTAAGAAAGTTACTAATGATCCATTAAGCAACAAACCAGCATTACCACCAGTTAACTTGATGTCTTTAATAGTTGCTGTACTTTTATAAATATGTAATACATAAATGCCACCCCATACCGTTTTGTCGCTACTTTGACTTTCGCCAAAAGTTCCCACATACTCTATTGTATGACCAGCACCATCAATATACATATTTCTTGTAATATTAATCTTTTGTGTTGTTTTAATATCACTACCAAGGACAACTGTATCAATATCACTATCGCCGATTGCTCTTAATAAATCATCTTGACTATTAACTGTCCTAGTTGTTGCACTAGCCATCATTCCTGGCAATAAAAATGTTGCTAACAATAAAGCTATTTTCTTTGTCATACTTATTCTCCTTCCTATTACTAGTTTGAGAATATTAAATAGCTTTATTATGGTAATATTTTCTAAATTGGTAATTATTTGAATCTAATTCATTGCTAGTCCATCAACCGATAATATCACACCCGTAATATAACTTGCCATATCACTAGCTAAGAATAAAAAGGCATTAGCAATATCTCGCGGCTCACCAATCCTGCCAAGAGGAATTGTCTTAATTAACGGTTCAATCATACTTTCTGGTAAACTAGCTACCATATCCGTTTTCGTAATCCCTGGCGCTACTGCATTAACTCGGATATTAAATGGTGCCAACTCCCTAGCTAACGATTTAGTTAGACCATTAACAGCAAATTTACTTGCTGGATAACCAACTCCTGAAGGTTGACCATAAATACTAACCATTGAACTAGTATTTAAAATAACGCCATCTTTATTTTCCTTCATAAAAGGAACAACTGCTTTAGTTACATTAAACATTGCATTAACATTTAAATTCATAATACTTTCAAAATCTTCACTACTTGTTTCTTCAATTTTTTTATTAGCTGAAATTCCCGCATTATTTATTAGTACATCTATTTTACCATATTTATTCTTTATCTTCGTAATTGTTTCTAATACTTCCTCATAATTACTTAAATTAGGATAAAATCCCTCAACTCTATAACCTTCCCCCTCTAAAGTTTCCACTGCTTTGTTAACCGTTTCTTCTTTAGAACCAAAAAGAATTACCTTAGCCCCCAAAGAAGCAAAAGCTCTCACTGTTTCTAAACCGATCCCTCTAGTTCCTCCTGTCACAATAACTACTTTACCATCAAAATTCAATCATCTTCACCACTTTCTATAACCAGTATATCATTATTTAATTTCATCAGTTACATAAATTGTAATGTATTTAATTTTAAAAGATCTATGTCCCCTAATATCCTTCTTTATTTTATCAACCAAATTAGATACCTGTCTTAAACTTAAACCCGCATCTAATTCTAATGTTAATTGTAACTTATAATAAGACCCATACTTAATTAAATCTATATCATATTTCCTAATCTTTTTATACTGTTTTAAAAAGTCCGCAATATGATTATGAAAATCTCCATCTTCTTCTACTTCCCCAATTAAACATAAACTATTATCAATCATTATCTCTAAAGCTGTCTTTAATACTATTAAACCTATCAATATTGAACCAATCATATCACTATATTTTAATATTGGATATTTATTCGAAAATTGTAGAAGTATAGTTATAATCATAACTCCAACACTTGAATATAAATCCGCCTTAGATTCTTTAACTCCAGTAATTAAAACTCCACTATTAATCTTTTCCCCTACTTTATGCATTACTAAAATAGCTATTACTTTTAATAAGAAAACTACTCCTAATAAAATAAGTAAACTAATTGGTGGTACTATTGCTTCTTTAAAAAAACTACTTACTATAATAAAAATACCTAAGAAAAATAAAATAATCCCTACAAATAAATTGGTCAAATATTCTACTTTCCCAAATCCAAATGGATGATACTTAGTTGGTTTTCTCTTACTAATTTTCGCCCCAATTAAAGAAACTATATCGGTCACAAAATCACTAAAAGTATGCATACCATCAGCCATTAAAGATCCCAAATTAAATATCCATCCGCCAATTATTTTTATAACTGCTATAACAAGATTATTAATTGTACTATAAGTTAAAACCTTAGTCTCTGTCTTCATCAAAACCATCCTCTACCAAATTATATCACATTCCACTAAAAAAGACTGTCAAATCAGTCTCTTGCTTTAAAAAATAATGTTAAGAAAGCTGCAAATATAATTGCACTACTAATTCCTCCACTCGTTCCACTTAGTAAATTAGTAAACATTCCCAACACCCCATTCATTTGATACCCTTCATAACAAGCTTTATATAATAAATTCCCAAATGATGTAATTGGCACACTTGCTGCCACTCCTGCCCAATCGATAAAAGATTCATAAACGCCTAAGAAACCTAAGAAAGCTCCTAATACTGTAAATAAACTTGTTATATGTCCAGGAGTTAATGTTGTATTATCTAAAATTAACTGTCCAATTAAACATATTGTTCCTACAAATAAGAAAGCATTTAAATAAATCATTGTAAAACCTCCAAACTAACCGCTTGAGCAATACTCGGAATTGAATTTTTCTGATTAACTAAAGCTGGTGAATGTAATGAACCAGTAGCAATAATTAAAATCTTCTTATATTTATTTTCCGGTAATATTTTACTAAATAAAACTAATGGTAACGCTATTGGTCCTGACGCTCCTGCTTTTGTATCTTGTTCGCTTTTATAAATTTGGGTTCCCGCATCAAAATACTTATTAAACTTTATTCCTTGTCTTTGACACAATTTCTTAAATAATTCTTCTCCAATCTCCCCTAAATCACCCGTCATAATTAAATCATAATAAGTTCCACTTCTTTTCATTTCATTTAAATGATCAAATAATACTTGAAATGCTGCTGGTGCCATTACGGCTCCCATATTATTGGCATCCTTAATTCCATAATCTACCACCTTACCAATAGTTGCTGATTCTATCTTAACTTTACTTTCCTTATTACTAACAAGTGCTGCTACCGAACCCGTCGCTGTAAATGTTGTACACTCCTTTTTCGGTGCTCCATACTCTACCGGATATCTAAATTGCTTTTCACTATTTAAATTGTGTGAACTTGTTACACAAACAATATTTTTAAAATCTAACTTAATAAGATTAGCTCCCAAAATTAATGCTTCATTAAAACTAGCACAAGCTGCATAAACTCCTAAAAAAGGTATTCGATATTTTGCTGCTGTTACTGAACTAGTTGTAATTTGATTACTTAAATCTCCCCCAATTAAACAATCAACTTGATTATCATTTAAATAATTTCTAGCCATTAAACTATCTATCGCTTTTACTTGCATTTTAACTTCTGCCTTTTCAAATGTCTTCTCCCCAAAATACATATCATCTGAACTCATATCAAAATTACTAAGTTTCCCCTTTACTTCATAAGGTCCCGCTATCGTAAATCCATCATTTAAATAAACATTATCATATTTAAAACTAGCCATAGAACACCACCTTAATTAAAGCAAATATAAAACCACTCAGAATACCATATAAAATAACACTTCCCGCTAACTTAAAGAAGTTTGAACCAAGTCCCGTAATTAAACCATCTTTCTTATAATCTAAAGCACTACTTGTAATTGAATGAGCAAAACCAGTTGTCGGTACAATTAAACCACACTGACATTTTTTAACCCACCTATCAAAAAATCCTAAAGCTGTTAAAAATGAAGCAATGCCAATTAAAATAATTACTGTCCACACTGTCGCACTAGACTTTCCCATTTCAAAAGTAGTAGAAAGAATCTCAAATATAATTGTACATAAAACCCCAACTAATCCCCCACTTACAAAAGCAATTAAAGCATGTGATACGCGCTTTTCCTTTGGTGTTAACTCCTTCACTAATTCTTGATACTCTTCTTGTTTCATAAAAAAACCTCCATTTATAATATGGATGGTTTTCCCTTATTTATGCTAATTAGCTAAAAATGCTCGCATTTTATCTATTCCCTTTTTCTCATACCTCGAAACTTTAACTTGACTAATTCCTAATATTTTTGCTGTCTCACTTTGCGTATAATCTTTATAATAACGATAATTAATAATTTGTTTTTCAGTATCTGAAAGTACCTTAAACGAATCATCAACGGCAATTTTATCATTTAAAGATAAACTTTCTTGTTCAGGAATTACTTCATATAAAGAATCAGTATCTTCCTTACTAGCATCTAAACTTAACATACTTTTTGCTGATTCAATAACTTGACTAATTAATGTCTCATCTATTTCCAAGAATAAAGCCACATCACTATCACTTGGCATAGTACCCATCTTTTGCGCTAAGTAATATCTTGCTTCTTCTATCTTTTTGTATAATTTTAAAGCATCTTTACTTAATTTAATACTTCTATTCTCCCTAGCTAATTTATACATCTCCCCAAAGATATAATCATAAGCATAGGTTGAAAACTTAGCATTAGCATCTCCTACATAATTCTTTAATGCCTTAAGTAAACCAATAACACCTACTTGATATAAATCATCTTTTTCTACTCCACTAAATTTACTAGCTATCTTATAAATTAAATTCTCATTATCTTTAATAATACTATCAATATCCATAAAATATCACCTTAGTATTTCTAATAATGCTTCTTCTTTATCCTTAACCTCTTTAATATTTTTTATTTTCCTTGGAGCTTTTATAACTAGTTGTCTACCCTCTTTAAAGTATACAAACTCAATCAACTCATCTAATTTATCTAGACTATCTAGAGATATCTTCTTTAAATTTTCCATATTATAGATTATTTTATTAAACTGATGTTTTCTAATTACTTTAAATAATAATGTTAATAATCCTAAATCCTTTTTCATTAAAGATCCGCGAAAATTTATAATAACTACTCTCTTATTTATCTCTAAATCAATCTTTAGCATTATTGCTCCTTTCTACTTTAATATAGAGAAATAACTATTAAATTTATACACCTTCGACAAAACCTATTAAATCTCTGCAATATCTTGTAAAATATCCGTCAAAAAAAGAAGCCTAAGCTTCTATTCCTCGATTGGATCTATTATATATGGATTATCTATCGTTCCCTTACCAGTAACACTAACGATACTCTCTAGACTGATAACTGGTCTTATATGTATCTCATTATTAACACTTATTTCATTAATCGTTCCATATATATTTACCATATTCATATATCCAACACCATTAACAAATCTACTAGGTGAAATTGTATAATATCCATAACCAGTATATAAGTAGTAACTATCATTACCCTGTCCTCTAACTCCTCCTGCCATTGCTACTTCATCAGCTGTAATTAATCCTATCTTCATATTATATACATAACTATCTTTAGGACATATTAGACTAGGATTCCCATCTGTTAATCGGTTATAAGCTCCATAATAATTTGGCCCATAACTAGTTATAAAAGACATATCATTACAAAAACTACTATCTGTAATATAATTATCATAATCTTTTAAATGCTCTTGATACCAAGTATCCAAATATTCCTTTACTGCACTACTTGTCTTAGCACCATCATTTGTATATTCCAATTCTAAAAATTGGGTGTCATTATAAGCCGTATTATAAGTACTTAATAGTTCTTCATCTCCATCATAAATAAGTCTTACTGAACCATCCCCATTAATCCTAATAATCCGCCACCTAAGTCCTGCAAAAGACACATAATTATTAGTGACATTTCCTCGGAAATAATAACTTGTTCCACTATCATCCAAAGTTTTTAAGAATAGTGCCCGTTCTTTTTCTGGTACACTAAAATCGATACTCTCACTACTTATAGTATTATTACTTAGTAAAGTTTCTTTAAATATTGGTTTCACAACAGTCTTATTACTTGTTACTTCCACGACCGCTTTTATTGTCTGATTATAATCGGTAACTCGCGTATCATCTATCCATGTTCTTATATTAATTCTCTTTGTACTATTAGCCGGAATAGATAACTCTCCGATTACTTTTGAATATAAATTATCATTACTCTTATTACTAGCTGAATTAATAAATGATCCAAATAAAGTCGGCTCACCTTTTAAATCTCCATTAGTATAGACCATTAATTCGCCCTTTTTTAAATTTGAACCTTCTAATATATTTAATCTTATCTCTATATTCTTCTCTTCACTACATATATTTGAAAAAGCAATGCTATAAGCTTCGCTAGTTTTCCCATCAGTATCATTCAATACTGTCAAGTCTTTATCAATATAATAATCATCGGCGATCATTTCTAGACATTCATCATCTATAACTACATAAGATTTATCTTCATTAACTAATTTATATAAGCCATAACTAGTACTAACAACTAAAGACATTGCTAAAAATACAGCTATTACAATTATGGGTAATTGGTATTTACTTTTCATCTTATCACCCCGCCTATTGTTAATTAAAATATACAACAACCGTAAGTGTAAGTCAACAATTGTAAATCAATTTTTCTAATTATTTATAGTTTCTGCAATTAAACTCTTAGCTTTATTTACACTATATTGACTAGGTTCCATAACATATAACTTTTCACTACTGTAGGTATATGTAAACTCCGTTGCATCAGTGCCATCCAAAACATAGTTAGTTATCTGCCAATCATAGCTATTATCTATTTGCATTTTTATAAAACTCGTAATTTCCTCTTCTGCTAAATTGGTCACAAAAGATTTACTTAAAGCATCTAACAAAGTACTATATTTTGTTAAAATTACTGGTGATAAAGCCCGTTTAATAATTGCTTCCAATACTTTTTCTTGATTTTCATTCCGGACTCTATCGCCACCAATAAAACTCTTTCTTTCTCTTGAAAATGCAAGCGCTTGTGCCCCGTTCAGCGTATTAAGTCCCTCACTAAATTCATAAGACTCACTATTATCATCATAAATTCCACTAGTAAAAGCATAATCCGAATAAACTTCAATTGGTCCAATGGCATCGACAATATCTATTAACGAAGAAAAGTTAACCTTCACAAAATAATTAATATCTATATCTAATAAATCCTCGATAGTTGCCACTGATTCTTCTATACCATAAATCCCTGCATGGGTAAGTTTATCATTATAGCCATTCTTACTATGTAATTTCACATAATAATCCCTTGGAATATTCGTAATATGAATCTTTTGTGTTTTTGGATTAACCGTTACTACAATATTCACATCACTTCTTGCTAAGGAACCAATTGAACCATAAGTATCTATCCCACTAACATATATATTAAAAGCATTCTTCTCAATATTTACATCCTTTTTGATATCTCTAGTAATCGTTTCTATATCATAAGTTTTAATTACTTTAATAGCTTGATCAAAATCCGGCTTTGCCTCTCTAATAATCGCTAGTAAAGAACTCTCTACTAAAATACCATCTACTTCTTTATTTATTAAAGCATCCTTCAAAATATCTATATCTTCATACTTATGTTGCTGAAATATCAACATTTTTTCTAGTTCTCTTATTGCATCATTATAATTACTTAGTAAACCCATATTCTTATCCGTTAAATCATTTAATTCATTATAATTACTTGTCTTTAATACTACTACTGAATAATTTTGTGTCGCTACGTGATAACCCAACTTTTTCAAAAAATCTATTGTATTCATCTCATAGACGACCCCAATCATCATAACAACAATTAAAACCATTACTATTAAAGCCGGAAATACCCTTTTCTTACCATTCACAATCTTTAATATTAATAAACCATCAACAAATACCGCAATTGCTGTTGCAAATATAAAATAATTAAAAGGTAAAATACCTATAAAATATATTAAGCCTAGTAATAAACCAGTAATAATTATTAATGTAACTATCAAGTATTTATGAAATGGACTTAATTTACTAGCTTTCTTTTTCATAATACCTCCATTAATAAAACATCCCTTTAGGATGTTTATATTATACTATAAATTTACTAAATTTTAAATAATATTATAGTTACTCAAATCTTCTATTATTTGTTTACTACACTCCTCAATAAATATTTTAATATCTGTTAAATCAAATAGAAATGGATGACTACTTTCTTGACTATCCTTAATAATCAAACCCATCTTCTCAACTATTACTGGTAATTTACTACTATCAATTTCCGCAATCTTCGTCTTCGGATATACTATCTCATTAGCAAATAAATATAAATCAACATTATACTCATCAATTAAGTCGTGATTTAAATTAGTATAATCTTGATATATTAAATTTTTTAAAGCTGTATAAGATAATTCCCCATTTATATGATGTTTCTCCTGATAATTTTTAATATATTCATAAACATAATCTCTAAACCAATATTTATCAGTCAATAAATGAATTAAATATCCCATTTCAAAAGGATTTACTAATTCACTCCGATATTTTTTTAAGAATCTCTCAATATTAGGAATTGCATCTTCATTATCATTATCCAAAAAATGTGATGCAATCTTTCTTTCTCCCACTTGTTTACTTAAATCCGGTGCAATAGAACCCAATGCTATCATCTTAGGATCCATTCTTAAAACTTCATTAACTTTATTTGCTACACATATGTGTATCATTGCTGATGCCATATTATCACCATACTCATTATAACAAAAATGTCTTCATAAATTTAGCCATTTATTTCTTCTTATTTAGATTTGACATTTTTTTGTCGATTATCTACCCCATACACGGTAATTGGTTGGCTTTAAATTATACTTCTTAAATAATTGTGTTCCTAAAATTTTATATAATTCTAGACTATCTTCCGTTACATTTACTACTCGATAAATAACATAATTATTTTTATGCTTCCTGGCAAACTCATACTCATTAGCACTTAATTCAAAAGGTGTATTCTCAATTTTACTAGTCGCTTTTACTTCTATATAAGTTTTTCTAAACTCACTACCTACTTTTCTAAAAGATAAAATATCATAACCAAAAGAATCTTTTTTATTCTTTCTAAAATTTACCATTTCTTCTAATTTTCTATCATCAAGTCCTAGACTTAACAATCTATTATATTCCCACTTAAATATTCTTTCTTCTACACACTCTCCCATATATCCTTTAGCAATATCCGATACTATTTTATTAGAATGTTCCTTAGTTCCAACTTTTCCATAAGAAGAATCTTTTTTACTATTCCTATATTTAATTAAAGATAAATTCCTTTTAACTTCCACCACTTCTGCCTTATCCACATTAAAATTATTCATTTTTTGCATTAAATTATTAATCTCTTCTTGTTCTTTCTCTAACTTATCTTCTTCTTTTTCTCTCACAATTTTTATATTATTAATCACATTTTCTAGGTTAGAAGCGTGATTCTGTCCCGCTTTATAATAAACCACTAACTTACCTATCAAATCCTCTGTTAATTTATCTCTTACCAAATCATACCCAACATCATTATAAATATTGGCAAAATTCGGTTTTTCTTTTACTTCATATATCCCTGAAAAAACCCATTCTCGATTACTTTCCAAATAATTTTTAACAAAACTAACTACATATTTTCTTCCCTTTAAAACATTATTTTTATTTTTCCATCCTATCCAAGATAACAATTCCTCATCATATAAATAATCTAAAGGTTCCACAAATTCCTTCTTATCTCTAATACAAAATCTTACTTTATAATCTTCTAAATTTCCTAATTTTAAAATCTCTACTAATCTATTCATTTTTTAACCTACTTTAACTTTCTAAATACCTCTTTTAAAGAATCATTAATTACCAAATTAGCTATCTTATCATATGGCGTTGTACTCTTGTTAATAATTACTAACTTATCACCATTATAATATCTTACTAAACTGTTAGCTGGTTGAACAAGTAAAGAAGTTCCTGCTACTATTAACATATCTGCTTTCCTAATTAGTTCTATCGCTTCTAAAAAACAATCTGGTAAAGCCTCCCCATATAAAACAACATCTGGTTTAATTATGCCCCCACATTCACAAGTCGGTACTCCATCACTTTTAAATATCTTTTCTGCCTCATAAAACTTATGACATTTAACACAATGATTTTGATATATCGTTCCGTGAATTTCTAATACTTTTTTACTTCCTGCTTTTGTATGTAAACCATCTATATTTTGGGTTATAATCGCCTTTAGTTTGCCTCTATCCTCTAAGGTTTTTAAATATTTATGTGTAATATTTGGTTCAACATCTAAACAATTTAAATTTTCCTTATAAAATTTATAAAATTCTTCCGGTTCCCTATTAAATAAATCAATACTCAGCATTACTTCTGGTGGATACTTAAATTTCTGACTATATAATCCATCTACGCTGCGAAAATCCTTAATTCCGCTATCCGTTGATACTCCCGCTCCGCCAAAAAACACAATATTCTTTGCTTCATCAATCATCTTCTGTAATATTTCTTCTTTTTCCATTAACTAATCACCTTAATATTCCTTTCCCATTCTTTAATAATCCTTAAGACATCCTCATCAACTGCTTCATTATATTTAGCTCTTGCTTGTACTACTTTCCCATTCTTTACTTCAATAGTTACAAAAGATTTCTTTAAAGAATTTTTCTTCCTCATTAAATATATCTGCGTTTTATTATAACTATAATCTATACAATAAGTTCTTACACAATTATGTTGCATTCTACTTTCCTCTAACAAACTCTCTATAGAATCAGCAGGAAATATTACATAATCATCATCCTCATATTTATTAATTGCCAACCGTTTAGCTATACTTTTTATCCGTTCAGCTAAATCTTTATCAGGTAATAACTCTACTTGTAAATATAATTCATCATGAGCAGTCATTAAATCATTCGGCCATAAAACATTCTTATCATCCAGATCCAACCCTACAACCGACGCCCAATGTAAATAATCTCGATAATCAATTATTGCAAATTCATTTTCTTGTTTCATTAAATAATTTCTTAGTTTACTAACATCAACTACTTTAATCGCCTCTATATCCTCAATTACCTCACACCAACCACAATAATAATTAATTAGTTCTTCATCCTTAACTTTTAGTTTCTTTAAAGCATTAAACATTGGCCCATTAAAATTATTCTCCATCATAAAATCCAAATAACCATTTTTCTTATTCAAAAACCATTTAGTTTCCTCATCAAAATCAACTTCATAAAGTTCATTAAAAGCTAATGAATAAAACTTTAACTTAATTAAATTTTCAAAACCTGGAATATATACTGGTGCATAAGTTATATCTAAAAATCCCAAAAAATCCAAGTTACTTAAATAATCCTTAGCTTCCCATATCCTGCTATATCTATAAACAGTATTTTTTAAGTTATCTAAATTATCTGTATAAATATAACTATTCATCTGATAAAATCCTCCATAGTCTTCGCCAATCTGTCTATTTTCTTTAATCTCTTCAAAATATACTACTTCGTTATCTATTAAAGAAATATATCGGTCTTGTTTAATATGATAAACTGCCTCAGTTACTAAACTACTTGTTTTAAAAGGCATACACATTATTGGATTATCAAAATATATTTTTTCCCGAATTACATATAGATAAACTTCATCTTCATAAACTTCCCAAAAATAATAATAAACAAAATTAGTTAAATCTTTAATATTCGTCATCTTTCGTATTGGTAAAATTCCTCTATTTTGCTGACCGTTTACTTTTGGATATGGCTTTCCACAACCAGGACAATTAAAATTCTCATCTAATTCTTTAAAACATTTATTGCAAAAATACTTATTACCTTTTAATTCATATATGACCATCTTATCACTTATCTGTTTAATGAATTTCTTAACATAATCTGGATAATCACTTTCATTTTGCCAATAATTATAAATTTCTTCAACTAATTTGCCACTTTTTTCATCAAACATTAACTGCTTCATAGTCTTACCGCCTTAACTCTATTATACACAAAAAAATCAGTTTCCTAAACTGATTTAACTTAATATCTCCAGCTTTAATTCTAATTTTGGTTTTTCATTGTTATATACTGGCATTTCTTCCTCTTCTAATTCGCCATTTATATAAGC
>CANQIR010000002.1 GCA_947624095.1 uncultured Bacilli bacterium | reverse complement strand
AAAATATCACAATAATTTGGAAATCCTTTTGACAAATTAAAAATAAAATTGTAAGATATATAGCACTTTTAGGGGGTTGGGTATATGAGATTTTGGAAATTCCCATATATTGTGTTATTAGTTTTTGTAATATGTGGATTTACTAATACAAGAGCTATTCAATGTGATAATGGAAAGATTATGGATGGGGTTTGTGTTCACATTATTGCTAGTGAAGCAGAAAAAGTTTGTGAGGATGGATATATATTGAGTCCATCTGGGCGCAAATGTTATAAAGAAATAAAAGCAGAAGCTAAAGAAGAAATGACTTGTAGTGAAGGATATACTAAAGTTGGAAATAAATGTTATAGTGAAGATTTAGTAGATTTACAACCAGTAAAGGCTTGTTTACAAGGAGACAGTGTTAAAGAATTAGCTAAATCTTACGGGTATAAAGTTGGTAACGGAAACGTTTATGTTCATTATAATAGTTATACTGCTAATTGTGATTATAAGATATGTGAAGATGATGTTTGTACTATTTCTCTATCATTTAGTGAAAAGCCAGGAATGGTAAATAATTGTCCTGATGGTTTTAGAGAAATTGATGGTAAGTGTCAAAGAGTTGGTAATTCTTATGAAAAGTTAGTTTGTGAGGATGGTTATACATTAAAAAATGGAACTTGTATTAAGTTTGAAGAAAGTCCCGTTAATAATATTTGTTCGGAAGGAACATTTAATGAAGAACGACAAAAATGTGAAAAGATAGTGAGCTAGTCACTATCTTTTTTAATACTTGTAACAGTAAAGCCTAAGTCTTCAATCTTTTGAATAACTTTATTTATATTATCTTCATTAGAAGTAGTAAAAGTTGCTTGTTTTTCTTCTAAAGATACTTGTAAGTCTTGAATATCTTTAATAAGTTCTAAGCTATTTTGAAGACGATTTTGGCAACCTGTACAATGCATACCATCAATTTTTAAAATTACTTGCATATTTCTCTCCTTATTTGCTTTTTATTCAATATCTATATCGCCACTAGTAGTGGTAATATTTAAATAATTAGGTGCACCTTTAACATTTGGTCTTTCGATATCAATTTCACCAGATTTAGTAGTAGTTTGTATTTCATAATCTTGAAGAGCTAGTTGAATATCAACATCACCACTGGTAGTTTTAATTTCGGCATTAGTATTTAAATTACTAGCATCAATATCGCCAGAAGTAGTATTTAGAGTTAGAATATTCTGGTAAGTTTCTGGTAAATATAAAATGATTTCTTCATCACCACGACAACCGATAAGACATAAAGATGGGGTAAAAGTAACAACTAAGTTATTTTCTTCATTATTGATTTGAAAATTATCTTTTTGTCGAGATCTAATTTCTAAATAAACTTTGGAATTAGTACTTCTTTGAATATAGATATCTGATGATTTAGCAACGATGTTAATTGAATTTAAATTGGCATATTCAGTATTACTAACTAGTTGAGCGGATTTACCATCTTGGATTATAAAGATACCTACTATAATAATAGCAATAATTATAATTATAGTTAAACAACTAAATAATATTTTATTTTTCTTATCTTGCATATGAACTCTCCTTAAAAATATTTTATCACATTCATTTAAATTTACAAGGAATGATGAATGTTTTATAATAAATTATAGGAGTGGTGAATAGTGAATGATAAAGTTAAATTATTAATAGGTATTGTTGGAGGATTAGGTTTATGTTTATTAGAAGTTTTATTATATGCTTTAAAGGTTAATGAATTAGTTGGGACATTTATAATGATTGGGGTAATTGGGATTTTGTTAGTAATAGATGTGATATTTTATCTTAAAAAGAAGAAATAGGATACTACTTGTGAGTATCCTTATATTTTTCAACTTCTTCAGCGTCATCTAAATGTATTTTTTCGTGACCGATAATTTGGTAGTCTTCATGACCTTTACCTAGTATTAAGACTACGTCATTTTCTTCTAGCATATCAAGAGCTTTAACAATAGCTTTTCTTCTATCTAATTCAATTTCATAATTATCTTTTTTTACACCAGCTATAATATCTTCCATTATTTTGGCTGGGTCTTCAGTACGGGGATTATCACTGGTAAAAATACAATAATCACTATTTTCGCTAGCTATATTACCCATAATTGGACGTTTTTTAGGATCACGATCACCACCACAACCTACTAAGGTTATGATACGACCAGTTTTATGTTCAGTAAAAGCATTTATAATTTTTAAGACTGCATCTGGTGTATGAGCATAATCAATGACAACTTCGCCATCTTTTACAGGAATTATTTGACAACGACCTTTTGGGGGATTAACGGTTTCAGATAGTTTAATAATATCTTCCATACTATAACCAAGTTCGTGAATAATAGCTAAAGTAGTAATAAAGTTGTGAACGTTATAACGACCACGTAACTTAGTTTTAATTTGATATTCTTGATTTTGATAAATTAAATTAATTAGAGTCCCAGTTTTAATATTTTCATAAGATTCAATATGATATTCAGCATCTTTAAAACCTAAGGTATGGAAATTAGAGGTTTTAAATTGAAGACCATATTCATCATCAATGTTAGCAATCATTGGACCAGTAAGTTGTTTAAGAATCAATTTTTTAGCTGCAAGATAGTTTTCCATTGTTTTATGATAATCTAAATGATCTTGAGTTAAATTAGTAAAGGCGGCGATGGCAAAGGTTAAACCAGCTACCCGGCCCATATCTAAAGAGTGAGAACTTACTTCCATAACAATGGTATTATAATTATTTTCTTTAGCTTCGAGGATTAGACTATATAAATCTACTAAGTTAGGGGTGGTATTAGGTAATTCACGGACAAATTTATCCATATAAAAACCAATTGTTCCAATATAGGCTGTTTTTCTTCCCATAGCATTTAACATTTGATAAGTTAGATAGCAAGTTGTTGTTTTTCCGTTAGTGCCAGTTACTCCGATTATCGTTAAATCTTGGAAAGAGTTAGAGTATTCTTTTACTAAGTAATCAGCTATATATTTTTCAGGATCTTCAGTTATAATGGTTTCGACTGGGTAAGTTCCGTGAGAGGCGATTATTTTGGTAGCACCATTTTTAATAGCTTCATTAATAAAATCGTGACCATCAACGGTATTTCCTTTAATAGCAACAAAGGTATCACCAGGTTTAACTTTTCTTGAATCAATTTTAATATTTAACATAATTCACTTCCTTAATTTAATTATATTACAAATAAAAGAAAAAAGCCGTTTTTCGGCTTTATTTGACGTCAATTACTCGGTAAAAAATTGTTGGTACCAAACTAGAAATGTATAGATTGTCCAAATCTTTTTATAATTGTCTTTTTTATTATGACGATGATCTTCTAATAGTTTTAAAATTTTAGCTTGATTAAAATATTTATTGGCTATTTCACTTGTAAAAGATGTTTTAATGACATTGTAATAAGTATCTTCTTTAATCCATTCTCTTAAAGGGACAGGAAAACCGAGTTTTTTCTTTTTATATGATTCATTAGGAATTACTTTTTTGGCAGCTGCTCTTAGGGCTGGTTTGGTAGTTTTTCGATTAATTTTGGCATTTACGGGTAATGTGCTAGCTACTTTGAAGACTTCTAGATCGAGGAAGGGTGTTCGAGCTTCAAGACCACACATCATAGTGTTACGGTCAACGGCGTGGAGAAAGTCACGCACTAACCAGAAATAGTAATCAATTACTTGTCTTTTAACGAGATTGCTATTATTTTGATATTCTTGATAATAAGGAGCAACTATATCCTTAGTATTAATTTGATTAGGACATTTAACGATACTCATTGCTTCTTTATCACGGAAAACTCTACCTAAACCAATATGATAATCTTCTAACTTTTGACCACGACGATAAATAAAGTTTAAGCCACGAACATCAGGTAAAAAAGAGGCTAAATAAGCAGCAGTATGACGAATAAAGTATGGGATTTTCATATACCAAGTATGGTCAATCTCTTCACGATATGAGTTATAACCGCCAAAGAATTCATCGGCACCTTCACCGGATAAGACAACTTTAACATCGTGACTAGCTAATTCAGCAACAAAATATAGAGCAATAGCAGATGGATCAGCTAAGGGTTCATCCATATGGTACATTATCTTAGGAAAGACTTTAAGATATTCTTCTTTGGTTATCTTTTTGGATTTATTAGATATTTTTAATTTAGTAGTTAAATCTTGGGCATAGGAAATTTCATCATATTTTGGATCGTCATAGCCGATAGTGTAAGTTTTATCCGGTTTGGCGACAGATACTAAATAAGATGAGTCAATACCACTTGATAAGAAAGACCCTACTTCAACATCAGCAATTTGATGATGATCGACAGAATCTTGCATAGCTTTACTGATATCATCAACAATTGTATTAAAGTCATTTGCTTGTTCATTGAATTCTAATTTAAAGAATCTTTCAATAGTATACTTATTATCTTTTAGTAATAATTGATGACCGGGTTCTAGGCGATAGACGCCTTTAAAGAAAGTCTCGGTAGTTGGAGTTGAATTAAAGCATAAGTAAGCGGATAGGATTTGCTCATTAAATTCCCGATGAAAATTTGGATGATCAAGGAAGGCTTTAATTTCGGAAGCAAACATAAAGGTGTCTGCGAATTGGTAATAATAAAGTGGTTTAATGCCCCACCCGTCACGAGCGAGAAATAATTCATGTTTTTTGGTATCCCAAATAGCAAAAGCAAACATACCTCGTAGTTTTTTAGGAAGATTACTACCCCACTGTTCATAACCGTGAATTAAGACTTCAGTATCAGAATTGGTAGTAAAGATATGGTTGAATTTTAATAGTTCTGTACGCAATTCAATGTAGTTATAAATCTCACCATTAAAGACGATGACTAAAGACTTATCTTCATTATAGATTGGTTGATTACCAGTAGATAAGTCAATGATAGATAACCTACGATGACCTAAGGCGACATTTTCATCAATATAGAAACCTTCGGCATCGGGACCGCGGTGAGCTATCCGATCAGTCATTTTTTTGATAATACTTTTTTTATTCTTCGCTTGATTTACAAAGCCAGCAATTCCACACATATTATCATCTCCTAGCTATTTTTGTAGAGAATCATAGATATATTTATAGTAATTTTCTTGAATAATGTATTTACTCATAGCAATCTTATTTTGGACGATACCATTGGTATTAGCAATATAATCATCAGATACTTCAACACCATCTTTAGGAACAAATTTACCGCTACTAGCATAGTAAGTACCATAATCGCTTACCCAACTATTGTTAGAAAACATTGCCAAACCTGGGGACTCAGATAAAATATCTTTACCAATAATTAAACGAGAATCATATTCAACACCAAATAAATTAAGAAGGGTTGGTAAAACATCTATTTGACTACCAACTTTGGTAATTTTGGTTGTTTCGGTTTGATTATTCCAAAGAATAAAGTTACTACGATTAATTTCTACGATGCTATCTCTTTCGTAAGTGGAAAGTTCATTTAAGGTATCAGCGGAAATATCATATGGATAGTGATCACCTACTAAAGCAATAACTGTATCATCTAACTTACCAGCAGCGTCTAATTTATTAATTAATATTTCTAGGGCACGATCTAATTCAATTTGGGAAGCTAAGTAAGCTTTATTTTGATCGGAATATGGCAAATCTTTTACTAAATTTTTATATTTATTATACATCCGACCACCAACTTGATAAGGCATATGGCCACTTACTGTTGCATAATAAGTCATAAATGGTTTTTCACTAGTTATATAGTCATCAACTGTTGTTTCAATCATTTCAATATCACTTTCTGGCCAAGCATTACAGTTAATTCTTTCTTCCAAACCATTCCAACAACCTAAATAATTATTAAAACCGATAGATTTTAAATATTTATCACGAGCTTGGAAATTGTATTGATTATCGTGATAAGCATAGGTATTATAACCGAGATTATTAAAGACATTACCAAAACCATAGGGATATTCATTAATACCTTTGCGCCATACATTACTCAATAAGTTTAAGTTAGGGTATAAGCCAGTTAATTCTTGAAATTCGCCACCAATGGTACTAAGAATGACTGGGGAATAAAAGTTTTCAAAAACAAAGGAAGAGTTAACTAATTTATATAAAGTTGGGGTTAAGTCTTCTCTTACACCGACCATATTAAAGCTTTCTGCCATAAAGACAATTAAGTTCTTACCTTGATACATTCCTGTATATTTATTTTTTTTAGTACCAGATTCTTGGGAAAAATAATTGTTCATCGTGATTAAAGTTTTATCTGTTGTGTTATTATTTAGGGCAGCAAAATCAATCTCTAAAGCATTATAGGTATATACTTCTTCTTTAGGTATTGGTTGAGCTTCGGGATTTTGAAATAGTTCATCTTCTAATTCTGGCTCGATATTTAGAAGGTTGCGACCTATTTCAAGGACTTTTCTACGCAATTCAATCATTGTTGATGGCAAAGCGCCAATTTTCTCAACAGTTAAAGCGTGATTTTCAACTTTGAAGTATAAATTGTAAACAGAATAAACATCTTTTTTACCAATAAAGATACTACCAATAAAGAGAAGATAGCTAATAAAAATTAAAAGTAGTAAATATAAGTTTCTTTTTTTATCGGACTTATTATAAGCAATGTGCTTGTGGAAAATAATCATTAAAATTAGGGGTAGAAACATTAGAATAATAATTGGAATATTGTGGATAATGGCTTTAATGGTATCACCAAAAAAAGAGGTTAGTTGGTCAGCCATTCCCATAGAATTTATGGAAAAGAAGACACCAAATTTACGTTTGAAAACTAAAAGAACAGCATACCAAACTGTTAATAACCCAATAGTTATCCACTGCAATATACGATTAACTTTATCTTTAAATAGATTGGTTAATAGAGTTAGTAAAAAGCTAATTGGGATTAAATATAATAATGTATGGATAAAAGTTATAGTAAATATTTTCTCCGTACAGAATATTCTAAAAATAATTTCGAGATAAATTAAGATAACATAATAAAATATACCATTATAAATTTTTTGATTTTTCATATATTTCACGCTCATTTTTATTATACCCTATTTATTTAATTAATGATAGGGAAACCTTATTTTTGGTTAAATCGATACTGTCAACATAGCAAGTTATGATATCACCGACATTTACAACGTCTAAAGGATTTTTAACAAAGCTTTTGCTTAATTTAGAAATATGAATTAAACCATCATTTTTTAGACCGATATCGACAAAGGCACCAAAGGAAGCAACGTTACGAACAGTACCTTCTAATTGCATTCCAGGTTTTAAATCTTCAATATGGAGAATATCACTTTTTAAAATTGGGGCATCAAGGCTGTCACGTGGATCAAGACCAGGATGAAGTAATTCTTTAATAATATCGGATATAGTATAGGAATCACTAGCTAATTCTTGACTTATTTTTTCGGCATCAAGACTTAATAAGGTATTTTTAAATTCTTCCGTATTTATGTCTTTAATATCTAGGTTTTCTTTAGCTAAAAGTTGTAAAGCAATATTATAAGATTCGGGATGAATACCAGTTTTATCAAGAAAGTTAATACTGGTAGGAATTCTTAGGAAACCGATGGCTTGTTCATACATTTTGGCACTCATACCTTTTAAGTTTTTAATTTCTTCGCGGTTTTGAAACTCGTGTTGTTCTTTAAAGGTACAGATAGCATCGATGGCTTTTTTATTTAAGCCGGAAATATATTTTAGAATGGATTTTGAAGCGGTATTAACATTAACACCAACTTCGTTAACAACTTTGGATACAGTAAAGTCTAGATTATCTTGAAGTTCATTTTGATTAACATCATGTTGATACTCCCCTACGCCGATTGATTTAGGATCTATTTTAACTAATTCAGATAGTGGGTCTTGAATACGGCGACCGATACTAATTGCACTACGTTGTTCAACGGATAGATTAGGAAATTCGCTAATAGCTAATTCACTAGCTGAGTAAACACTAGCACCTGCTTCACTAACGATGGTAAATTTAACATCTAAGCCTTTAATTGCTTCGGAGACGAATGCTTCACTTTCTCTGGAAGCTGTACCATTACCAATAGCTATTAAATCTATGTGATATTTGTTTATTAATTCTCTTAAGGTTTTGGTAGCACCGATTTTATCATTTTTGGGTTCGTGAGGGTAGATTACGCTAATATCTAGGACGTTACCAAGTTCATCTAAGACAGCCAATTTACAGCCGGTACGGAAAGCAGGATCAAAACCTAGGATACGGCTTTTTTTGATTGGTCTTGTAAGTAATAAGTGTTCAAGATTAGTACCAAATGTTTTAATAGCAATAGTGCTAGATTTTTCAGTTAATTCAGCTCTTAATTCGCGTTCAATACTAGGAAGGATTAAACGTTTTAGCGCATCTTTAATAGCGTTGATTACTAAGGGAACGACAAATGATTGATTATTTTTAATTGTTTTTTCAGCTAAGTAATTTTCAATTATAGTTAAGTCATAATCTAATTTAACGGTAAGAATGCCTTCTTTTTCACCACGATTTAAAGCTAGTACACGATAATGTTTAGCATATTTAATAGGTTCGGAAAAGTCATAATACATTTCGTATATTTTAGTTTCATCAGTGGCATTCTTTTTTATTTTACTAATAATATTACCGGTATGATAAATTTTATTACGAATCCATTTACGATAATAAGCATTGTCACTTATCCATTCAGCGATAATATAGCTAGCACCTTCTAAAGCACTTTCTGAATCTTTAACATTTTCGGTAATAAATTTGTTAGCTAAATCATTTAAAGAGCCATTTGTTGGAAAAGACATAATCATTTTAGCTAATGGTTCTAAACCATTTTTAATGGCTTCACTAGCTTTGGTTTTTTTCTTTTCTTTAAATGGGCGATATAAGTCTTCTACTTCAGTTAATTTAGTACAAGCTAAGATATCATTTTTAAGGTCTTCAGTTAATAAACCTTTTTCATCAATTAAACGAATAACATCTTCTTTACGATTATATAAGTTAGTTTGATAACGATATTCTTCTTCAATTGCTCTTATTTGTTCTTCATTTAAATTACCCGTTCTTTCTTTACGATAACGAGCAATAAAAGGAATCGTAGATCCTTCAGCTAGCATAGTTAATACTTCTTTAATTTGATTAGGTTTTAGATTTAAATTTTTAGATAATTCTGTAATTACAATGTCCATATATAGTCACCTTATTAATTATACTAAATTTAAGGGAATGACGTCTATAATTTTATTGATAATTAAAAAATTTTGTAATATCATAATTGATAAAAGAGGTGATATTATGCATAGAATTAGTTATTTTGGGGAAGCAGAAGCATTTGAAGAATACAAATCTTTACTTAGAGAAGCGCACGAAAAAGTAAAAGAAATGGATTTACATCATCATTTAGTATTGAGTGCTTACTATCAACAGTTAATATTAATGGGCTATGACGTGTATGATATCTTAAATGAAATTATGATACCTACGGAAGTAAGTTATGATGCAGGATTTGGAGATTATCTTAAGAGTAGCAAACTTATTACGAAATTGAATGCTTTAACTAATGCAGTATATACTTTAAGGACAATTGGTTATTTATCTCATACAGGTTTTGTATATAAAGATAGAGTAAGGGAATGTCCAAGAATTATCGAAGATAAGTTATCATTATATAAAATAATCTAGGCAAGTGAGTCTAGATTATTTTTTTGGTAAGTTGATAGGCAAGGAAAACATTATTCATTAGTTCATAGACGGTCATTGGGCCAACGCCACCAGGGACAGGAGTAATATAGGAACATTTAGGTTCAACGTTAGCAAAATCGACATCACCATACAATTTACTGCCTTCACGATTAATACCAATGTCTATTACTACACTACCCGCTTTAACCATATCAGCAGTTAAGAAATGTTTAATTCCAACAGCTACAATAATAATATCAGCCATTTGCGTAAATTTTTTTATATTTTGAGTTTTCGAGTGACAAACAACTACTGTGGCATGACGATTAATTAAAAGATTAGCTAGTGGTTTGCCAACTAAAATACTTCGACCAATTATAACGACATTAGCTCCTTCAAGCTTAATATTATAAGCATCTAATAAATCAATGATACCTTTAGGAGTACAAGGAACTAAACATTGTTCATTATGGATTAATAATCCTGTATTAGTTGTTGAAAGTCCATCGATATCTTTAGATGGTAATATGGTATTATGAATAGTAGAGGGATTTATTTGTTTAGGAAGAGGCATTTGGACAATAATGCCGTGGATAGAGGAATCGTTATTTAAAGATTGAATAACATCAATAAGTTCTTGTTCTGATACAGCACTTGGAAATCTTTTATGAATAAATTTATATCCTAACTGAGTTGCTATTTTTTCTTTTTGACGAATATAGACTTCACTAGCTGGATCATTACCTACTTGAATAACTGCTAAACCAAGTTGGATATTGTAAGTAACTAATTTATTTTTTAATTCTTGAAGTTTTTCTTCACTTATTTTTTTACCATCGATAAGCATATAAATCACCTACTTGTAGTATAGCAAAAAAAGACTTAAGATTAAATCCTAAGTCTGTAGTTAATATCACTAGTACATAAAAATACTATTCTGATATTACGTAGGAACTAGTTCCTAATATTATTATTTATTCTTTTATCTTTTTTATAGTTCCAGTTTCTTCCAAAAAGATAACTTCTTTACGATAGTTAAGACCCATACCTATAACAAAGATGTAAGCAAGAAGATATACCCATAGCATTAGAATAACGATATTAGCAAGGCCGCCATAAAACATACTATAATTAGCATAGTTATTGATATAATATGAATAAACAGCAGTGACTAAAATCCAAGATATGGAAGTGAATATAGCACCGTAATTTACATATGAACTTGGTAAGCGACGATCGGGAGCCATCGTAAAGAGAATCTTAATAAATAGAAAGATAACAAACCAAGATACTGGACCTTTTAAGACTTTCATTATGATAGTTAGCTGTCTGGTGATACGCGCATTTAAATTTACATAGGTAATTAGTTCGATAATTTTATCACCAAATACAGGGACTGTTAACATAAAGATAAAGAGAATAACAATAAAGATAGTCATTACGATGGCTTTTATTCTTCTGCGAAGAAAACCAGAATCTTTAATGCCATAAATTTTATTTGAAATAACAATGATGGAAGCTGCACCATTACTGGCGATAAAGTAACCGATTAATAAAGTGATGATATAACCGGTAGAAAACTGAGTGTTGCTTACCATCGGAACAACTAGATTAGCAATATCATTACCAAAGGCTTTGGTAACAAAATTACTAATGAAGTCAACTGATAAATTAAGATAGGAAGCTCCATAACTAATTAAAGTAAGAATGGGAACAACAGATAAGAAGAAAAAGTAAGCAAGTTGACCAGGAAGAATAAGCATATCTGGTTGCCAAAAGACATTCCAAAAATTTTTCCAATAATCTTTTAATATTTTCATACTAATCCTCTATTATTTCTTCTTTTTTAGTACGCATATCTTCAACTGCTTCATTAATAGCATCTTCAAGAGTTTTAAGATTATCAGTTATCATACTATAGCCGATAGCAGCACTATGTTCATAAGGAAGATTTTTAAATTCTTTACTTAATTTCTTAATATAACTAACAATTTGTTTTTGTTGGTAACCTACTAGATAGATTAGGAATTCATTACCATCAGTTCTAATAATATCAGAATTATCAAGTTGAGTTTTAATTAAGATATTGGCAGCAGCTTTAATTTGCGTGTCACCATGTTCATAACCTAAGGTATCATTAATTTCTTGCAAGTTATTTAAGTCAACGATGATAGCTGCTTGTGGGTAGATAGTATTTTTATTCCAATGATTAATATTTTCAGATAAATAGTTACGATTCTTTAGAGATGTTAGTTGGTCGATATATTTCATTTTATCTTCTTTTTTAATACGGGTAGCTATTTTAATTCGTTTGCTAGAACGATACATAATTACGAATAATAAAGTTAAGGCAGCTAAAGTTAGTAAAGTATATTTAGCAATTGTTCCAAGAGTTGATCCTTTATTAATTGTAACTTCGTGATTATATAGACCATTAGTAATTATTTCAGATGAATCTAAAGTACTAATATATTTTTGAAATAGTTTAATGAATGCTTGATTATTATTAACTTTAAAATCATAATTTTGAGTAGTAGTTTCACTATAACGAATAGAATAATTACTTAGGATATTAGTATAATAATATTGATAATTTTGACTATCGATAGCAATGATTACATCTTTTTTAGCAATCTTTTTTAATTCTTTTTCATTACTATAGGTTTCTATATTTATACCTTCAACTTTTTCTAAGTATGATTTTAATTTGGAATTATCTAAAACATAAACGGTTTGATTTTGTAAGGATTTAAGTGATTTGACAACATAATCTTGATTACTTGGTGCAATTATATTAAAGGATAGATTCATATTAGTATTAATACTCTTGTAATCATTTTCTATATTGTAATAGTTAAAATAGATATTTATTTCACCTTTGTTAATGGCTTTTTCAAAGTCGGCAAGGGAATTATATTTACGGAAATTAAATTCAATATTACTTATTTCGCTAAATTGTCTTAGGTATTCACTAACTATACCGCCATAATTGCCACCCATAATTACTTCATATGGTGAATTATTGATAAAGCCGTATTCGTATACTTTAGATTGAATTTCAGATAATTCTTTTTGCGTAATTTTTAGGGAATCAGCATAAGCATTTAAAGTATTGGTAGCAATAGAATCTTTAAGTTGATCTTGATAATTAAGGAAGTATTTAGCGACTATATTACTAAAGATATCATTTTCTTCACTTTCATAAACGATATAATCTTTTAAATCAGTAAAATGATAAACTATTTCAAAATTACTACTTAAGATGCTATCAAGATATTGCTGAAGGGGTAAAACAATATAATTTATTTCACTATTAGTATTAAATTCGGTTAATAGAGTATCTACATTATCGTAAGTAGATAAAGTTACAGAAACTGGAATGTAGTTTTTAAAGCGATTTTGATGAGAACTTAAAATACCAATATTTTTATCAGCTAAATCTTGAATACTGGTAATATTTGTAAATGTTTTAGCCATTAGAACGTAATGATCTTCATAAAAGATTAAATCATTACTAGATGGGGTTTCTTTAACTTTGAAGCCTCTGGTAGATGGGGCATTGCCTAAGTTGTAATGTACTGGGTTGATAGTTAAATTATATTCTTTTTTAAGGGAATTAATAAAATCGTAGAATACTCCTTTACCATTTTTACCAAAGACGGCGATGTCATTGATGACACTAACACTTTGAACGGTACCGGTATTATTTGTAATCCATTCTTTTTCTTCAGTAGTAAGTCGGGATTCATCATTAACGATATTAAATACTGTAAAACCGACAATAATTATAACTATCAGGGCGATGCTGATAAAAATATTTCTTTTCTTTTTCATAATATACTATCCTATTCACTTTCACTTGGTTCTTCTGTTGTTGGTGTGTTGTTATTATTCCAAACTATTTTGTTATCATTTTGAGTTCTAGTGGCAGTTTTAGTTCCTTCGATAGTGAAGCCTTCACTTTGCTCACTTTTATTTTGGATGAGAGCGAAGCTGAAATCGTAATATTTCTTTTCTTCTTCGCTAAAATTATCAAGAATTTTAGAAGCAATACCTTGGGCATCGGTTAAGGTTGCCGCAGGTTGGAAATAGATGATAAAGTCAACTCTAAAACCGGTTACTAAGCATTTAGCTTCGGATATAAGTTCGGAATTATCACTTTTTAAACTTAAGGTAAGGTCTGATAAACGTGATTCTTCTAATGGAACATTTTCGATACCATCTAGACGATCTCCCCATTTATCATTATTACCAGTATAAAAATATTTAAATAATGCTACCCCCATAGCGATGACACAGACGATTACGATAATTAATAATATAAGTAATACACGGTTTTCGCGATAAATTTTTTGGACTTTTTTCATTCTTTTCCCTCTTTCTGAGTAAGATAATTATACTACATTTATTATCTATTCGCAACCAAAGGAAAACTTGCAATTATTGACATTGGAAATAACAAAATATATAATATCCCCCTTGGTGAGTACTATGGATTTAATAGGAAGATTAAAAAAAAAACTTATCAAGAATATATGGAATATATCCGTTCTATTCCTTTTATAAAAAGAGATTGTCTTCATTTACCTGAGGATTATAAATTTGGTTGCGAAGTGGAAGTCAATAATATTCCAACTTTTTTAGCAGATGAAATATGTTATTCACTTAATTGGTATATACTTGATGAATATTTTGCAACTACTCAAGATGATAGAACTGTAGATGCGGAGTTAGTGACAAGAATTTTAGAGGATACAAAGGCAGATTGGGATAAATTTACATTACTTCTTGAGACTTTAAAAGAAAATGGGGCACAAATTACGGGGCGCGCATCAGGTCATATCCATTACAATTCTGCAATGATTGATACAAAGGAAAAGCTTAGTAATTTAATTAAAATATTATGTGTATTTGAGCCGATTATATATCGAATGGGGCTGGGGGTTACGTCTGATTTAGCTAGTTTTCACTATTGTCAAATTTATGGAGATCAAACACTGACGAGAGTTATGAATCCTAAGGATGTAGATGAATTTATTGGGGCATTAGAGCAAAAGTATTTAACAAGGGCCGATTTTTGTCGGGCTTATATTAGGTTTATTCATTCAGAAGTTTATTACCGACCAATCTTTAATTTTAGAAAGTATAATATCGAGAGATTTACTGATCAAGATACTTTAGATAAAGCTGTTAAGGAAAGATTACAAAGTATTCCTTATAATGATGGGGAAATAATTAGTGGGTTATTTTATTTAGAAGCGAAAGCAAGTAACAATTTGGAGGTACGGTGCTTTAATGGGTCTTTAGATACAAGAATCTGGCAGAATAATTATGATGTTATTGCGAGAATTTTATATGCGGTTTTACAAGATAAAGTCGATATGAAAAGAATTGATGAATTATTTAAGAACTATCGACGACAAAGATATGGCTTTTATAAAGAAATTGATAGTGGTGAAATAACAGCTGTGGAGCATTTGAAAGATGCGAGTGGGTATAATAATTTCTTACAAAGTTATATTGCTTGTAATCAAGATTTAGTTAATTTATTTGTCGATACTTTTTATAATTTAGGTTTAGGAAATGAAGAGTTAGACAAATTATTATTTTTAAAACAGTATTATAAATTGTTTAACGAAGAGGATATAGCTAGTTTAAAGTTAAAATAAAAACACCATTGGTGTTTTTAAATATTCATTACTTCTTTTAATTTTTCTTCATTCCATATTTCAATACCTAAAGACATAGCTTTATCATATTTACTACCTGGATTTTCGCCGACTATTACTACATCGGTATTTTTGCTAACGGAATCGACGGTAATACCTTGATAGCTTTCCAAGAAGGATTTAATTTCATCACGAGCCATAAAGGAAATGGTACCAGTTAAGACGAATTTACGATTAGATATTTCTGGATGATATTTTAGTTTTTCACCATGGTAAGTCATATTAATGCCTAAAGATTCTAGATCTTTGATAAGAATTCGGTTAGAAGGATTTTCAAAGTAATCATTAACATTTTGGGCAATGACATCGCCAATATCTTTGATATTAGTTAATTCTTCGATACTAGCATTCATTAAATTATTTAGAGTTTCATATTTTTGGGCAAGAATTTTAGCGGTTTTGGCACCAACATTGGGAATACCTAAACCGAATAATAAACGTTCTAGGGAATTATTTTTACTATCTTCAATAGAAGTTAGTAAATTTTGAATACTTTTACTACCAAAACCTTCTAATTCGATTAATTCTTCTTTTCGTTCTTTTAAATGGTAAATATCAATAATATTTTTGATAAGTCCCATATTATAGAAATCTTCAATAGTTCTTTCTCCTAAGCCATCGATATTCATAGCAGGACGAGAGATGAAATGAATTAAGCTTTCGATATTTCTAGCTGGGCATTCTGGGTTGGGACAGAAGTGATCAATATTGGATGTTGATTTAATTAAATCGTGACCACAGATTGGACATTGTTTAATCATTTCTAAAGGCTTTTCTTCGCCGGTTCTTCGTTCTATAACAGGTCTTACTACTTCAGGAATTACATCACCAGCTTTATGAATAATTACATAATCATTAATTCGTAAGTCCTTAGCTCTAATGTAATCTTCATTATGTAAAGTTGCTCTTCTTATGGTACTACCAGCTACTTTAACTGGCTCTAAAACCGCATTGGGAGTTATTTGACCAGTACGACCGACCGTAAAGATAATATCGGTTAATTTAGTAACAACTTCTAAAGCGGGAAATTTATAGGCCGTGGCCCATCTTGGGTATTTAGCGGTATAGCCTAGGACATTGTGATAATCTTTATTATTAACTTTGATAACTATTCCATCGATTTCATAAGGCAACTCTGGACGATGAATAGTCCAGTAATCAATAAAATCTAAAACGCCTTGTTCATCTGAAACCCGTTTACTATGTTCATTAATTGGTAAACCTAATTCTTTTAAATAAGCTAAAGTTTCACTTTGGGTTTTATGTTCGTCATTAGGTACGTGGTAAAGTAAAATATCGAGTTTTCTTTTTTTGGCTATACCACTATCTAATTGACGAGCAGAACCAGCGGCAGCGTTACGAGGGTTTTGGAATAAAGTTTCCCCATTTTGAGCACGTTCTTCGTTTAATTCGTTAAAAGTTTTTTTGCTCATATATATTTCGCCACGAACTTCTAAGTCAACCGGTTTATTTAATTTAAGAGGAAGATATTTGATAGTTTTAACATTGTGGGTAATATCTTCACCTACTATACCATCGCCACGAGTGGCAGCACTTTTTAGTAAGCCTTTTTCATATATTAAGTTAACACCTAAACCATCCATTTTGAGTTCACATTCATATTCAGCGTGAGGAACTTTTTCTTCTACTTTGCGGAGAAAGTCTTTGACTTCTTCTTCATTAAAGACATCAGCGATAGAAAACATCGGAGTAGTATGGGTGATTTTTTTAAATTCAGAAATAACTTTAGTACCAACATTTTCGGTTGGGGAATTAGGTAATTTGTATTCTGGGTATTCAGCTTCTAATTTGAATAATTCAGCAAGTAGGGAATCGTATTCGTTATCGGTTAAAGTTGGATTGTCATTAAGGTAATATTCAACATTGGCTTTATTTAATGTTTCAACTAGTTCTTCGATTCTTTTTTGAGGATTCATACTATTTTATTCCTTTCATAAATTCTATTAGTTCTTCTTTAATGTTTTCTTGTTTTAAACCATAAGCAATATTAGCTTTGACATAGCCTAGATGACTACCTATATCATAGTAATCCCCGCTATATTCAACTGTTCTAATTTCTTCGTGCATTTGCATCATTGCTTCGACAATATGGTATTCATTATTATTATGTTTTTCACAATTAAGAATCTTATCAAAAACTGTTGAATGGAGAATTAAACGACCAGTAAAGATATGATTAGAAGGAGATTCTTCTAACTTAGGTTTTTCAATTATGCTTTCAACAATATTATCTTTTATGTATTTAACTACACCATAGTTAGGTGTCTTTTCAAAAGGAACTGAGTGGACACCCATAACATTACAATTATGATTATGATATTCAGCTATTAACTGCGCCAAAGCGGGTGGATTGGCATCGATGATATCGTCACCAAAAAGAACGCCAAAATATTCGTCTTTTATGTAATCTCTAGCAGAATAGATAGCACCGGCAGTTCCGCGGATATTCTCATCTTGAAATACATAATGAAATTTCATATTAGCAATCAAGTTATTGAGAATATTTAAGGATTCTTTTTTAGTATCATTACCTAAGAAGTCTTCAAGACATTGATTGGGTGTAAAGAAATTTTTAATTAAGTCATAATTGTGCTTGCCGACAACAAAGATTATTTCTTCGATACCACTTTCGTAACATTCTTTAACTAATAAAAGAATGGCTGGCTCGTTAACGATGGGGAGCATTTCTTTAGAGATGGATTTAGTAACTGGTAAAAATCTTGTTCCTCGACCAGCTATGGGGATTATACATTGTCTTATTTTCATAAATACCTACATCTTTCT
>CANQIR010000001.1 GCA_947624095.1 uncultured Bacilli bacterium | reverse complement strand
AAATTTAAAAATATCAATGAAATAACTGGAGAAAAGGTAACTTTTAGTTTAGATGCTGATGAAGAAGTAGAAGATCCGATATTATTTGTAAAGAGTGATAAAGGAGTGTATTCAACAAAATTAAAGTTAAAAGCAACGGAAGAGGTTGAAGGACAAGATATTGATTTTGAAGGTAAATTTGTTGTAACTTTACCTAGTAAGCCAAAGAGTCATAATGCTGATGAGGTATCAAAAGATGGTAAAACTTTGACTTGGAATTTAGTAACCGATAAAGATAAAACTATTGAGTTTGCATTTTCATTCCATCATTATTTACTATATATAATTATTGCTGTGGTAATTGTTGTAATTGGAATTATAGCTTGGTATATAGCTAAATTAAGAAAAGGACCACAACCTAAAGCGGAAGTTAAGACGTTATTTGATAATATGAATGGTGCTAATGTGGATAATACGGCAAAAAAAGAAGTTAAAACTGAGGTATTGGATATGGGTAATTTGGCACCAAAAAGTAGTATTGTTAATCCGGGAGAAGTAAATGATAATAATGTGGAAGTTTTTACGGTAAGTGAACCAGAACCAGTTAAGCAGGATAATAAATCAGATTTAGCGATAGCTTTTCCTAACGACAATACGGTGGAACATCCACAAGTGATGACATCCGAACCACAAGATGATGGGCCAGTAAATGAGGAAACACCGGAAGTGACAGGGAAGTTTTTTACGCAATCGGAGATTCAGCCTAAAAAAGTTGTAGAGCCAAAGATTACTGTTGAAAGTATGTTTCCAAGTGAAAAAGCAGCAGCAAATAAAGAAGATAATTTTAAAACGGCAGAGAATACTAGCGATACAAATAATGAATATCAAAATAAATTTTTTGGATAGAGAGCTTCTTAGAAGCTTTTTTAATACTAAAATTTGATAGCAACTAGGAGTAGAATTTTAAAATGCAACTTAAATTCAACAAAAAACAACTTAAAGTTGATAGTTTGCAACTTAGCAGTATAATATGCTTTTAGTGAGGTGAAAGATTATGAATTTTGCAAATAAGTTATATGAGTTAAGAAAACAAAATAATATGACTCAGGAACAGTTGGCAGAAAAATTAAATGTTTCCAGACAGTCAGTAAGTAAATGGGAATCTGGTGCTGCTTATCCAGAAATGGACAAACTTTTGGCAATTAGTAAATTATTTAATTGTCCTTTAGATGTTTTAACTGGTGATAGTGAATTGAAATGTGAACAGGAAGAAAAGAAAGGGTATTTTAATAAGTTTTTAGATACGATTAATAAATTATTTTGTATGTTTACGAAGTTAAAGTTTAATGACTTATTAAAAATATTTGTGGAGTTTTTATTACTGATATTATTGATGGCAATATTAAAGATGACTATTTTAGAAATGATAGTAGATTTAATTAGAAATTTGTTTAGTTTCTTACCAAAAAATGGTTATCTAGTATGTAATGGAATTCTAACTTTTGTAGTAGATTTTGCTTATTTAGTATTATGTATGGTTATTATAGGGTATCTATTTAATGAAAGGTATTTAAAAAATTTTGATGGAGTAGGAATTAAAGCAGAGTTTAATTATAAAAAGGAAAAGGTTGTTGAAGAAGTAAAAGTTAGTGATAATGAAGAAGTAAAAGAAACGGAAAAGGTAAAATATGTATATTTACCGAATAATCATTTTTCGATTATTGATTTAATTGCGAAGTTTTTATTAATCTTTGCTAAATTTATAGTAATATGGTTTTTAATAGCAGCAATAGTTATAGTATTTTGTTTAATTATTGGTTTTTGTATAGATATATGGTTAATGTTTAAAGGAATATTATTTATCGGCTTATTTATTGGTTTATTATCAAGTACTATAGTTGGTATAGAATGTATTATTATAATGATTAATTTCTTATTTGATAAAAAGAGTAGCTATAAAGCATTATTATGGATATTTATTTGTGGTTTTGTAGGAGTAGCTATTGGTGTTGGGGTAGGTACTATAGAATTTACAGATTTTAATGTTACTGATGAAGTTCCTGAAGTATTAAAGTTAGAATATAATGAAAAGTATTATGATATGACTGATGATTTCTTTATTAGTGGAAATGATGTTGAGTACATAGTTGATAATAGTTTAGATAATATTAAAATATTATATGGATATAATGCAATATATGAGTTAAATTCTACTTATTATAGTAATAATGAGTTATATGTATATGTAAGTGAAAATATTAATTTTACTAAGTTAAAGGATTTGATAATTAATTTTTTAAAGAATAAGGAAATATATGATGGAACTTACTATCCTGATGTAAAAGTATATGCTAATGAAGAAAATATTGCAAAGATGAAAGTTAATAAAATGAATGATTATAGAAATTCTTATGATGAAGAGAGAAATTCATTATATGAAAGAATCAATGAGTTAGAGTCACAGATAGATAGGGATAATGAGAGGTATCAAGAAGCATTGGATAGTTATCAAGGACAGCTAAAGGAATACGAAGATGTAATAGAAGAATATCAAAATAAGATTAAGGAACTCGAAAGTATATTAAATTAAAAGATATCATTTTTTGATATCTTTTTTGTCGGGAATAATAAGTGTTGTTTCACCTTCTTTAGGTTCATAAGTTTTAACTTTTCTTTTACCAAAGATGAAATCACCTATTTCTAAGACTGAATAAATTATCATAATAATGCCTAAACTATTAATAATTAAATTTTCAGTAAAAATTACGTAAATACTTAGAATAACTAAAAGGATTGATACAATTAATGATGAAATAAAATGTGTATTCTTTGTCGATAGGGAGATAGCATTAATAAAAGTATTAATACCACTAAATAAAATCCATGCTCCTAATATATATCTAATAGAAGTTTCAATAAAATCACTAAAGAAAATAAAGACAATCCCAAAGAACATAAAAGCAACAGCAGATACTAAACTAAAACGAGCAATTGGTTCTATTTTCTTTTTCCTTTTATAGTAAAGAAAGGCTTTAATAATACCAATAATTAATAAAATACTACCAACGACTATAGATAGGAATTGAAGAACTACATCACCTTTAGTTAGTAGGACAACACCAACAATAAGAAAGATAATACTACTTAGTAAAGATTCATCTTTACCAAAAGAAACTTCAATTTTCATTTAATAACCTCTTTTCTTTACTAATTATATAATTTAATTTAAATTTATTCAATATGTGTTATAATATTTGTAGAATAGTGGGTGAGTGGTGATGCTAGATTTTAAGCAAGCAATTGCAATATTAAAAGATAATGGTTTTGATTCAGTATCATCTTATCCACTAGTATATTATCGAGGAAATAAAATTGGTCTTACTTATACTTTTGATAGTTTATATTATGGTAATTTGGAGAGAGTAAAGTTATTTCAAGATGAGAAAGAATTTGATTTATTTGTTAAAGAAATAAAATGGTATAAAGCTAATGGGAAGAAAAAGAATGTAGCGATTGTATTAGATAGTTATACTGAAGAAAATCCGCAGGTTAGTTTTGTACATAATGGACAAGAAATTACTTATGAAATAATGGAAAATATTGATAAGTATGAAGAAGATGCGAAGAACGAATTAGAAAGTTCGGATATTAAGAGAATAATCTTTGAGATACAGCGATTATTTAATTATTACGATAGTAGGAAAGAGTATTTAGCTGATTATATAGATAGTGTTAATAGATCAATGGAGTTATTATTTAATTCTTATAAGTTATTACAAAGTAGGATAGATTTATATAATAATTTTGAAGGAGAAAGAGATTATCAAGAAGTAGCTATTGGACGATTAGAATTAGATGTCGATATTAGTAAACATAATGCTTTAAGTGATGAGTTTAATCATTTGAAGGTCAGTGATACGGGGTATGAAGATTTTGTTAAATTATTAAAGCAAGTTTATTCATTGGTAATGGATTTAGAATTAAATAAAACTTATATAATAGCGATGAAGTTACAAAATGATGTAACTAATGAACAAAATTTGCTTAATTTAAAATTACAATTTATGGAAAAGATTTTAAATAAAAGGGGAGTTTTTAAGGGGATTAAGAATATTGATAAGAAATTTAGTAGAATTGAAAGAAAGTTTAAACCAAATATTTTAGATGAGCATTATGATGATATTTATCGTAATCAGGTTATTGATAGGTATAAGAGATTTGAAAAAATTAATATTTTTAATACAGCAGCTTATTTAAATGATAGTTTAGTTATTACTAATTATGATGAGTTAGTGAATAAGTATAAGGATAGATTGGCTATTAATTTGGATAGTGATAAAGCTACAGAGAGTATGGTTGTAGAGGATTTATATACCCAGTATAATTTATTGGGACAAGAGGAAAAGGATAAATTAACACTTTTGAATTCGGAATATTTTGAATTATTTAGGATGTTAATTAATTTAGGAGATTATCAGGTAAAAAGTGGAGAAGAATTAGTTAGTGCCTTAGCAAGTCAGCCAAATTATGCAGCAGTGATGGGCAGATGTTATACCTTAGTTAATGAGATATTACCATTTAATGAAAATGAAAATATTGTTAGAATATTTAGTTATTTGAATTTTAATAGTCCAGAAAGTTTTTTACTTTCTTTGGTAAAAGTATTAAATGATTTAATTAGTATAAGTAGAAAGATGGCTATTAATTATGATATTTGTACTTATTTAAGGACTTTAAATTATGATAATTATAATGATAAATTAATGAAAGTATATTTTGATAGTGCAAGGATTTTATGTGATGTTAAAGATGAGAATTTAAGGTATGTTATTACTAATTTAAAAAAGACAACTAATGTATTTTATAGTGGGAAGACACTTTATATTCCAGTTAATGGGGAGAGTGAGATAAAGTGTTTGGATAATGAGATTAATTCGTTAGTATTATTAAATAGAAATATAATTATGGAGAAAATCCCGGGAGAAGTAAAGGTAAGTAATTACCGAGGGAATGTAGTTAGGGATGCAACTTATAGTTATATTGATGAGTTAAAGTCGAATATAGATTTTACATTTGTTAGTTGGGAAATATCAAAAAAATTATAGATTTTTGTTGCAAAATCACTCATTTTGTTGTACTCTTTTAAGAGTGTTTGAAAAAGTGGGTGTTTTTTAATGGAAAAAATTATTAATATAGCAGTAGTTGCCCATGTTGATGCAGGTAAAAGTACTTTGGTTGATGCTTTACTTAATCAAAATGGAGTATTTAGAGCTAATGAAGAAGTTGTAGATTGTGTAATGGATAGTGATGCTATTGAAAGAGAAAGAGGTATTACTATTTATTCGAAAAACTGTGCTATTAGATATAAGGATTATAAAATAAATATCGTTGATACACCAGGACATGCGGATTTTAGTAGTGAAGTTGAAAGAATTATTAAAACAGTTGATACAGTTATTTTAATTGTGGATAGTGCAGAGGGACCTATGCCTCAAACAAGATTTGTTCTTAAGAAAGCACTTGAACAAAATCTAAGACCAATTCTTTTCATTAATAAAATTGATAAAAAAGATGCAAGAGTTAAAGAAGTTGTCGATATGACATTTGATTTATTTATGGAATTGAATGCAACTGATGAACAACTTGATTTTCCAATTGTTTATGGAGTAGCTAGAGATGGAATTGCCAAGTTATCAATGGATGAAGAAAGTGATTCTATTGCTCCTTTACTAGATGTAGTTTTAAAACAGGTTAAACCTTATGAAGGTAATGAAAATGATAATTTACAATTACAAATAAGTTCACTTGATTATGATGATTATATTGGTAGATTAGGAATTGGAAGAATTACAAAAGGGAAGATAAAAGATGGAGAGACTGTATCATTAGTTAAAAATGATGGTAAGGTAGAATCTTTTAGAGTATCTAAATTATTTGTTAATGAAGGAATTCATCGAGTAAGTAAAGAGGTTGCTTATTATGGTGATATAGTAATTGTTGCAGGATGTAGTGATATTTCAATTGGAGATACTATATGTACAAAAGATGTTATTGATCCATTACCACCAATAGAAATTGAAAAACCAACTCTATCAATGAATTTCTTAGTTAATAATTCTCCTTTTGCAGGACGTAGTGGGAAGTTCTTAACTAATAGACATATTAAAGCAAGATTAGATAAAGAATTAGAGACTAATGTGGGTTTAATAGTTGAGGAATTACCTAATAGTGATGGATATAAGGTTTCTGGTAGAGGAGAACTACACTTATCTATATTGCTAGAGAATATGCGTAGAGAGGGTTATGAACTTAGTGTATCTAAACCGGAGGTATTATATAAAGAGGTTGATGGTGTTAAGTGTGAACCTTTTGAAAGAGTAATTGTTAATTGTCCTAGTGATTATGCAAGTACTGTAATTAATGATTTACAAGAAAGAAAAGCAGTATTAGAAGTGGTATCTAATAATGAAGAGAATTATACTCATTTAGAGTTTTCAGCACCTACTAGAGGTTTAATTGGTTATAGGAGTGCATTTATTACCAATACTAAAGGTGAAGGAATTATGGTAAGGAGTTTTGAAGCTTATAAACCTTATGTGGGACCAATTAGTGGAAGAAAGAATGGGGTATTGGTTTCAATGGAAAATGGTAAGACTTTAGGGTACTCATTATTTAATTTACAGGATAGAGGTACTTTAATTGTGGAACCTGCTACGGATGTTTATGTCGGTATGGTAGTAGGAATTAATAATCGTGATAATGATTTAAATGTTAATCCATGTAAAAATAAACAATTAACTAATACAAGAGCTAGTGGTACTGATGAAGCTATTGCATTAATTAAACCAAAGAAATTTTCTTTAGAAGAAGCTTTAGAGTTTATTGAGGATGATGAATATGTAGAAGTTACTCCTACGGATATTCGAATTAGAAAGAAAATTCTAGATCCTAATGAAAGATATAGAGAAAATAGAAAATAGAAAGAATCTACATTAATTTGTAGATTTTTTAATGACCTTTAGTTATAATAGGAAGAAAAGTTGGTGATTTTATGCTAACAATAGGTAGTTTAAGTAATGAAGATGTTAAAAGATTGCAACCAGTTTTTCAGGCGTGTTATGATGTATTTCAAAGTGTTGATGGGATTTATTATAAAGTAATTATTGAAGGACAAGAATATATTCTACATAGATTGGCTGATGTTTTTACCCTGTTAAGGTTAGAAGAAGATAACATAGTCAATATTGAGATGTTTACAGTTGATGAAAATTATCAGATATCAGCGGTGGCTTTTGAAGATTATGAAATGCAAGTGGTTGATGGTAAAAGGGTATTTCAAAAACGCGGGGGAGTAATTAATGAATTTTTAGATTGTTTTAAAAGGGAAGGTGAACCTGATGATGAAGGTTATTATGGAGTTGTAAGGTATGTACAATATAATTCACAGAAAGATTTGCGAGTTTATTTGTGGTATCAACAGAATGTAGAAGATGAAAATTCAAGGATTTATCCTTATCATTTAGTAGAACCTTTTGTGATAAAAATTGAAAAATTTGGTAATTTGGGAGGGAAGAAATTTGTACTACCATTTAGTAAGCAAACATTTGTAAAAAGGACTTTTGATTATCGAGATGAACCATTATATTATACATTAGCTACTATGAAGGATTGTGGAATGGCAGCTGTAATAGGAAATAATGTGGTAAGTTTGAATGAAACTATGGCAATTACGAGATATTATCGTGAGTTATTTCTAACAAGTAATTATTATGCTTTTACGGGATTTCCTTTTTGTCCACAATATAAGTTAGAAGAAATATATGCTAAGCTAAGAAGTATGGGATTTAGTTTACAAGTACCAAAGATATTAATTGATGAACATAATGACGATATTCCGGAAGTGAAAATATATAAAGAGTTAGCGATGTATATGAAGGATTTTGAAACAAGTAAAGAGTTTATAGATGGTAAACCAGAAGTGTTAAAATATCGAATGAATGGAGAGAATATTGATGATGGAGATAATTAAATGTAATGATGAAGTATTAGCAATGATTCCCAATATTATGGGTCATATTTATGAGTATTTTGAAGACCATGAATTAGCTTTGTATGCAGTTTTAAAAGATGGTAGATTGGGTTTTATTGCTAGGGATGGACTTAATGGGATTTATCTACAGAGTGATAATGAGGATTATTCTATAACGCCTTTTTCGTTACATAAAGACGGTAGTTTAGCAATGGTAGCAATAGGTAATGATTCTTTATTCTTTCGTTATGCTGAAGATATAATTGGGACGGGTAATACTTTAGATGATACAATGTTAGTTGATAAAGAGGGTATTGAGCATTTAATTGGAATTAGGAAATTGGTAAAAGAAGATATTGATGGGTATGATGGATTTATTTATCATATTCAATATAATAAGAAAAATGATACGGCTTGTGATATAAGGTATCAACAGATGTATAGAGAAGTGAATGGTAAAGTACCAATTTATGGATTTCATACTAGAAGAATAGATGTGGTATCAATTGATGAGCATTGTAATAAAAATGGATATGATATTCGGGGATTTTTACCAAGAACGGCAAAGTATTATTCGCGTTATGAATTTGATAGTGGAAGACTTGGTTATACTTTAGCAACTATTAAAGATTATGGTTTAATTAGGACAATAACTAGTGGAGCTTATGCATTACAGAAGCAGGATAAAGTAACTAAATATATTAAGGCATTTTATGTAAAGAAAAGTGGAAATTTTTTAGATATGTGGCCATTGGCAGAACAAAAAACAGAAGAAGAAATGAGAAATTTAGTAAGACGCTATGGTTTTAAAGATGAAATTCCTGGTATTTTGATGGCAGCTTATAATGGAAATATTGCGGTATGTAATGAATTAAAGGAATTAGCAAAGCAAATGCAAGAACTTGTGGATGCTAAGGATGAGGAAAAGGTAATGTTTATGAAGTTAACATTAGATTCGGAGTGAGATAATGAAAAAGCAAAATTTAAATGAACAGATATGGCAATTTATTAATGAAAGAAAAGAAGTAAATGGCTTGACTTTTTATGATGTAGTTGGGAGATTTTATCACTTTGCTTTAATATGTCATGAGATATCTAATTTAGTTTTTTCAACTAGCGGGTATGACAAGTCTAATATTGAGACTTATTATGATGGAAAGTTAGTAAGAGTATTTGAAGATGGTAAAGAAACAGGAAGAATTTGTAGAGATAGTGATGGTATAGATATTGAATTAAATAAAGTGAATGGTAATCGATTAAAGACTTTATATGAAATGTATCTAACGCAAAGATTAGAAGAATATGAAGAAATGAAAGAAGCGATGATGCCGGTAGTAATAGAATCGTCTTGGGCTCACTTAGTTATTCAGATAGATGAAGTAGCTTATTTAAGAAAAACTTTTGAAGTTAATGGAGTAAGGCGAGTAGTTAATTTTGTACCTAGTAAAGATAGTAAGAATATTTTAATAGTAAATAAAGGGGAATTTTATTATTTAGTTAGTGAAGAAGTATTTAAAGAGTTATTGAAAAGTATGTCAGTTAAGGAGAAAGATTTACCAGTTTATCTATCTTCAATTTATCAGGATATAAATAATGAATATAGAGTTAAGTATCCTTTATTGGAAGAAAGAGAATTAGCTAATAGATTAGATAGTAATGATTTAATTTGGGATTATTATGATGTAGTAGATGCTAGCAGAAAAAATGAAGTTAGAGGATTACCAACTTATGCTTTGATAGAAGCAGTGATTGGTGATACTAGAAGCGTTGTAATAAAACCAGAGGAATTTTTTGAGATAGTAGATGGAGTGAAAGTAATTAGAGAATTTTATCGAAGTAATGAAGTTTTAAGAAAAGTAAATCCAACGCTTTTGAATTTTGCAGGAGCTGATATTAGAGGGATAGATTTTTCCGGGACCCATTTTATGATTGATTTTCAGAAAGTATATAAAAGAGATTTAACTGGTTGTGATTTTACGAATGTGGCATTACCATTTGCAGATTTTTCAGAATGTATTGTGGATGATTGTGTATTTATTAACAGCTTTGCTAATTTAGAAAATGTTGCTACAGGGAAAAATCTAATAGCAGATAAAACAAATAAAATAGGTACTAATTGTGAGTTAGTACCAAATAATGAACAGGTAATTTTAATCAAGAAATTTCCAGAAGAAGTATGTTAGTTATCTTTATATAGATGATAGTAATGGGATTTATTTTTAAGAAGTTCTTGATGAGTACCGATTTCAACAATGTGACCATCTTTTAAAACTATGATTTGGTCACATTTTTTAATGGTTGTTAAATGGTGAGCAATAATAATAGAAGTTTTGTTTTGCATTATATTAGCTAGAGCATTGGTGATTTTAGATTCGGTGTGAGTATCGAGGTTAGAGGTGGCTTCGTCTAAGATGATAATAGGAGCATCTTTAATGAGAGCACGGGCGATAGTGACTAATTGTATTTCGCCGATAGATAGACTATTTTGTTCAGAGTCATAGTAGTAATCGTCGGGAATAGTAATAAGTTTTAAGGCTTCTTCGTATTTATTGGTATTTTGGTTAAAGAGAATGTTATCTTTAATAGTTGCAGTAGTGAGGAATAAATCTTGGGGAATGTAGGCAATGTTAGTACGTAAGTTATGAGGATGGATATTAGAAAGGGGAATATTATCAATAGTTATAGTTCCACTACTTGGTTCATAGAATTGCAATAGTAATTTAACTAGAGTAGATTTACCACTACCAGTAGCGCCGACGATAGCAATCTTTTGACCGGCTTTTATATTAAAAGAAATATTATTAAGAACATTTTGGTGACCATAACTAAAAGTAATATTTTGAAAAACGATATTACCTTTTAGATTATAGTTAGTTAAGGATTTAGTTTTTTCATTAGGTAAATCGATTAGTTGTTTTAAACGAGTAGAAGCGCTGTTTATAGTTTCAAAAGTGGTAGTAAGACTGGATAGATTTAATAATGGTTCATTAATATTTTTGGCATAAGAAAGGAAGGCTTCTAGAGTACCTAAGCTCATCTTGCCAGAAAGTAAAGAAAGGGAACCATAAAGACAAGTAATGACAAAGGTAAGGCGGCTAATTAAATTAGTAAATGGATACATTAGGGAGGAAAGAAACTGACTTAGTTTAGAAGATTTATTGAGTTCTTTAGTGTAGTTAGTTAAGGTATTTTGAAATATTTCTGTAGCATTATGATGTTTGATAGTTTGGAAACCGGAATAGGATTCTTCGATAAAGCTATTATATTTAGCAAGCTCTTCTTGGTAAGATTTAAAATGTTTTTCACCTTTACTAAGGATGATAGCAAGGAAAATAAAGAGAATTGGGACAGTAACAATGATGATAAGAGAGAGTTTAAAGCTGATAGTAAGCATAGCAATTAGAGTACCAATAAAAAGAATTATAGAGGAGATAGACTCGGATAAGTCACTAGCAAGAGATGAATTAATGGCTTCGATATCATTAACAACTAAAGAAGTAATTTCGCCTTTAGTACTATTACCATATTGAATAGTTGGTAAACTAAAGATTTTGGAATTGACTTTTTGTCTTAAAGTGAAAGTGATGGTAGTAGCAAGACGATACATAAAGAGGTTTTGGAAATAGTCAAGAATAGCACAAAGAATAAAAATAATGACTGCACTAAAGAGGCATGGTAAAACGGGCTTTGAAATATAAGTGGGAATAGGAGTAGGGATGATAAGGCAAGTGTTATATTCATCACATTGATATTTAGGAGCGATGCTAACTCTTTCGTGAATATTAGAAACGGCATTATCGATACTTTTGGCAATTAATAGAGGAGTAGCAATAGATAGTAAGCTATTTAAGATGCAGAAAGTAATACCAATAATTAGATATTTTTTAGTTTTGGGAGCTAAGGATAGGAGCCATTTAATTATCTTCATAAGACACCTCCTTAGCTAAACTTTGGTAGACATTATCATATTTAAGAAGGTAGTGATGGGTATTGATGTTAGTGATATGACCTTGATTTAAAACGATAATTTTATTAAAGTTAGTTAAACCGGTAGTAGTGGAAGATGTAACAATGATAGTTTTGTTTTTGTAAGTTGTGAGGAGTTTATGACTAATATGGGAGATGGTTTGATTATCAAGACCGGTAAAGATATCATCAATAATTATATAATCTTGGGGACTAGAAAAAGCACAAGCAAGAGCAAGACGTTGTTTTTGACCGCCACTAATATTGGTACCACCAGCATTTATTTTGTGATTAGGTGATAATTCGGTAAGGGAAAAATCGCGAAGAAGTTTTTGGAGAGCTTGTGGAGTTATTTTAGGATTAAAAATTTGGATATTGGAAGTGATAGTTCCTTTAAAGATATATGGTTTTTGGGGAAGGTAGCTAAATATTTTATTAGCTAGCGAGAATGAGTAATTAATAGCAGAAGTTTGGGTATAGAGAATAGTACCAGTAGTTGGTTCTAAAGCTCTGGTTAGGAGTTTAAGAATGGTCGATTTACCACTGCCAATTGGACCAACAATAGCTATTTTGTCACCTTTTTCGATAGTAAAGTTTAAGTTTTCTAAGATATTGTGGTCATTATAAGAAAATGATACATTTTGGAAGGTAATAGATTTAGGAGTAGGAAGATAAGTATCGGTAGTAGTGGCTGAAGGAGTACTTAGGATTTCCATAATTCGTTTATAAGATACTTTTGCTTTGGGAACAAGAATAAAAAGAAGAGCAAGCGTTAAGAAAGCACTAATAATTTGGATAGTGTATTCAGTAATAGAAAGTAAACTGGCTATAGAGATAGGGCTAGATAAGCCTTTTAGGGTAGATGCCATAATTAAGATAATAGTAAAGTTAAGAATTAGGGCAGTAGAGGGATTAAGATAATTCATTATTTTATTGATAGTATAATCGGTATGACTATATTTCTTATTGATGTGAGTGAATTCTTGAGAAAAATATTTTTCATTGTTATAAGCTTTAATAGTCATTAAACCAGTAAGTTCATCACGAAGGTGATGATTTAATTGATCAGTAAGATTTTGTAAGTGGATAAATTTGGGGGTAGTGAGAATAAATAGACAGAGAAGAAAACTAACGATAAGGATGATACTAATGAAGATGATTAATAAAAGAATTGGTTCAGTAATTTTGGATAATTTAAAGATACCTAATAAACTAATTATGAGGGCGGTGATTAAATTTTTGAAACTAAGATTAAAGGTATTTTGAATATTAGTAATATCACTTGTAGAACGAGTAATTAAAGTAGATATTGGATACTTACTAAATTTTTCGGGAGTAAATGAAAGGATTTTAGTATAAAGAGATTCTCTTAGATAAGTAGCTATATTAGCACTACAAGTAGAAGAGATATAACTAATAATAATAGTAAATGTAGTGATAAGGATGATGGTAATAAACATAATAATTCCTGAATGAGTAAGACTAGCTAAATCACCATTAAGACCATAGGTGATAATATTATTCATTTGTTCGGGAAGATAAAGAATAGCAAGGGAGTTTAAAATGATAAAGATAATTAAAGTAATAAAGAATAGTTTATTTTGGTAAAATATTTTCTTTAACATATTAAATCCCCCATTAGTTTGATAGTTTTATTATATTATTTATTGAGGATAAATGCAAATAATGGTTTATTTTTCCTTTAAAATATGGTATTCTATGGTATAATTTTTTTAGGAGTTGAATATTATGCGTGAGTTTAGTGAACAAGAATTAGTAAGAAGAGAAAAAGCTAATAAGATAAGAGAAATGGGAATGGATCCTTTTGGTCAGAGATTTGAAAGAACTGATTATGCAAAGGATTTAAAGGAAAAGTATGCTTCAGTTACGCATGAAGAGTTTGAAAATATGAATGTACAAGCTACAGTAGCTGGACGTATTATGTTTATTAGAAAGATGGGTAAAGCTTCATTTTTCAGTATAAAAGATAAAACTGGTTCAATTCAAATATATATTTCTATAAATGATGTTGGTGAGGATGTATATAATTTATTTAAGAGTGCGGATTTAGGAGATATCGTTGGAGTTTCTGGTAAAGTTATGAAAACACAGACAGGTGAAGTAACTGTTAAATGTTTAAAATATACACACTTAGTAAAAGCTTTAAAACCATTACCTGAGAAGTTTCATGGACTTACTGATATTGAAGAAAGATATAGAAGAAGATATGTAGATTTAATTATCAATGATGATTCAAGAAAAGTAGCTTTTTTAAGACCGAAGATTATTAGATGTATTCAAAATTATATGGATAGTCAAGGTTTTACAGAAGTAGAAACACCGATATTATCGACATTACTTACGGGTGCAAGCGCAAGACCTTTTATAACGCATCATAATACGCAAGATTTGGATATGTATTTAAGAATTGCTTTAGAGTTACCACTTAAAAGATTATTAGTGGGCGGAATGGAAGCAGTTTATGAAATTGGTAGAGTATTTAGAAATGAAGGAATGGATCCAAAACATAATCCGGAATTTACTCTAATGGAAGCATATCTAGCATATAGTGATCTTGAAGGAATGATGAATTTAACAGAAGAGATGTTTCAAAAGATAGCAAAAGATGTCTTTGGTAAGATGGTTTATAATTTTGGCGGATATGAAATAAATCTAGAAGGACCTTGGAAAAGAGTTAGTATGGTTGATGCTATCAAGGAAGCAACAGGGATTGATTTTAAGAAAGAGATGAGTGTGGAAGAAGCACTAAAGTTAGCAAGTGAACATCATATTGAAGTAGCTGAACATGAAAAGAGTGTTGGTCATATTATTAATCTATTTTTTGAAAAATATGTTGAAGAGACTTTGATTCAACCAACTTTCTTATATGGACATCCTATTGAAATATCACCTTTAACAAAGAAGAATCCTGAAGATGGCAGATTTGTTGATAGATTTGAATTATTTATAGCTGGTAAGGAATTTGCTAATGCCTATACTGAACTTAATGATCCAATTGATCAATTAGAGAGATTTGAAAGTCAGTTAAAGGAAAGAGATTTAGGTAATGAAGAAGCTAATGATATAGATATGGATTTTGTGGAAGCTTTGGAATATGGAATGCCACCAGCTGGTGGAATAGGTTATGGAATAGATAGATTATGTATGTTATTTTTAGAACAAGAATCTATTCGGGATGTATTATTATTCCCAACGATGAAACCAAGAGATTAATTTTGAAGAAGATTTCATTTGAAATAGTGAAATTTTCTTTTTTTATTTGGAAATTGTGCTATAATTTGTGATAGGGAGGTAGAGTTAATGAAAAATATTTTTAAGAAATCAAATGATTATGATGAAACGACTGGGAAGCCATTTACTTTATTTAAAATCTTAGTATTGATGTTAATAATGTTTATGGTTTTATCATTTATAATTGGCGCTTCTTATATTCAAAATGGTGAACTTGTAGAGACAACGGTAACAAAGTTAGGGATTATGGAAATGTTCTTAGGAAGTTTCTATTCACTACAATATTTTGTCTTACAGATAATATTGATTCTTTGTGTAGGTGGACTTTATGGGGTACTTAGTAAAACAAGTGGTTATAAGAAGATTGTTGATAAGTTAAGTGGCTTAGTAAAAAAATGGAAATTTGCTAGTATTCTTTTAATATCTTTATTCTTTGCACTGATTACTAGTGTAATATACAATGATGTAGTAATTTTATTCTTATTTGTTCCGTTAGCAGTAAGTGTCTTGAATAAAGCTAATGTTGATAAAGTTGTAACTTTCTGTACTACTTTTGGTTCAATAATGGTAGGTATTATTGGGGCGACTTATGCGGGATTTGGACTTGATTTGACTTATATTGATATGGGTGCTGAGTATGGTAGTAATGTAACAACTAGTTGGCTTATTCTAGCTATTGCTTATGTTTTACTTAATATGTTCTCAATTATGAGAATGAAAAATACAGAGAGAAAACCGGTATTGATGGAAGATAGGTTTGAAGTAGAAGAAGAAAGTACGAAGTCTAGTGCTGTACCAATTATGATAGTTGTACTAGGCATTCTATCAACATTTGTTGCTTATGGGTTATCGCTAGTAACAGAGATGGAAGACATTCTATTGTTAGTTTTATCAGCGGTATTGTTATATGCATTGTTCTTTATACCTTATTTTATTCTTAGTAAGAAAAAACCAGGAAAAAATAGATGTTGGCCACTTATTGTTGCCTTAGCAAGTTTAGGATTAATTGTGCTAGTTGGGTATACTAACTGGGGAGATATGACGGAATCAACTATATTTAGTGATTTTAATACTTGGTTAAAGACTGATGTTTCAGTTAAAACTGAGGAAGTTAGCTCAATAGGAGTTACGACGGAAGTTGATACACCAGTTGTGAGAGATTTAGTTGGTGATGTATCACCATTTGGTTCTTGGGATAAACATATGGCTTGTATATATATTATTATATTTGCTTTAGTAATTGGTTTAGCTTATGGTTTAACTCTGGATGGAACAATAGGTAGTTTTGCTAATGGAGCTTTAAAGGTTTTAGGACCAGCTTGCTTATATGCTCTAGCACATATTTTATCAATATTTACTAGTTGGTTACCAATAATTAATAATATAGCATTTAATCTACTAGAAGGTGTAACAGTATTTAATTTTAGTAGTATTATAGTATTATTGTTAGTAGGATTCTTATGTGCAGTATTTATTGCTGATCCAGGTCTTATGGGTTATCTTTTAGGAGCATTCTTAGCTTATAAGTTCCCAAGTAATTTAGCAAGTGTAGCTTTAGTTGTTAATAGTGGCTTTAGTCTTGCCCAGTTCTTAGTACCAACAGGAATGTTATTATTCTTAGGATTAAGTTATTGTAAGATAAGTTATACTACATACTTGAAACATATTTGGAAATTTGTTTTGGGAATGCTGATAGCATTAATTATTGTATTTACATTTGTAGGATAGACAAAATTGTCTATCTTTTTTTGATTAAAATTTGATAGAGAGCATCATAATATTATTAAGGTGATATTATGTTTGAAAACTTTGGTAAAGATGGTTGTGAGATATTTAAATGGGCAGAAAATGAGATGTTAGAATTAAGACATCCTTATGTAGGTAGTGAACATTTATTACTAAGTTTATTAAAGAATGATGAATATACTAAAGAAGTATTAGGGCATTATGATATTGATTATGATTCTTTTAGAAAAGAATTAATTAATATTGTAGGTAAAGCTAGTAAGAAGAGTGAATATATTTTATATACACCATTACTTAGAGGAATAATTGATAGAGCGATAAATCTAGCAACGGAAAGTAATGAGGGATTAGTAAATGGAGAGTATTTGTTTAAGAGTTTAATTTATGAAGATGATGGAATTGCCATTAGAATATTAAAAAAGATGGGAGTAGATTTTGAATTAATTAAAGATAAGATGATGGTTAATGGGGAGTTGAATGTTCTAAAGGAGTTTGGGGTTTTACTTGGTGAAGATAATGATTGCTTAGTGGGAAGAGATAGGGAAATTGAAGAAGTAATTAATATTCTTTTAAAGAAAAATAAAGCTAATCCATTGTTGGTAGGTAAAGCAGGTGTAGGTAAGAGTGCAATTGCAATGGAAGTTGCAAGAAGAATTAAGAATGGAAATGTACCAAGTAAATTAATGGGTTTTCAAGTTTATAGTTTAAATTTAGGAACTTTAGTAAGTGGGACTAAATATCGGGGAGATTTTGAGAGTCGGTTAGGTGAAATAATTAAAGAAGTAGAAAATAATAAAATAATTTTATTTATCGATGAAATTCACGGGTTAGTAACAGCAGGTAGTGCAGAAGGAGCAGTTAGTGCTGCGGAAATATTAAAACCTTATTTAGCTAGTGGAACAGTAAGAGTTATTGGGGCGACGACAGAAAGAGAATATGAACGCTATATTATGAAAGATAAAGCAATAGCTAGAAGATTTGACTTAGTTAGATTAAGGGAACCGGATAGTAAAGAAACGTTAGAAATATTAAGGGGAATTAAAAGAGAATATGAAAGCTATCATAAAGTGGGGATAAGTGAGGAGATATTAACAGAAATAATTAGACTTAGTGATCAGTATATGAAAGATAAAGCTAAACCAGATAGAGCAATAGAACTTTTAGATTTAGCGTGTGCTTCTTTACAGGGACAAAATGAAGAAAAGAATTTAAAGAAAGCTAAAGAAGAAGCTATTGTAAATAATAATTATGAATTAGCTAGTAAGCTAACAAAGGATTTAGAAAAACTAAATGGTGAAAGAAGTTTAACGTTAGGAGATTTATATCGAGTTTTGGATAATAAATTGGGAATTAAAATAATTGATAATGATGAGATTCTAAAACAAGTAGTAAATAGATTAGATAATATAATAGGTCAAGGAGAAGTAAAAGAAAAACTTCTTAGAATGGTAAATTATAAATTAAAACAAGGTGGAATTATATCTGCTTTATTAGTAGGAAGTACAGGAACTGGGAAGACGGAAAGTGTAAAGTTAATTGCGGAAGGGTTAGGAGTAAACTTTTTAAGACTAGATATGAGTGAGTATAATTTAGAAACAGCGGTGAATAAATTAATTGGTGTAAGTAGTGGTTATGTAGGTTATAATGATGGTTGTGAGTTTGAAAAAATTAAATTAAAACCTAATAGTGTAATATTAGTTGATGAAGTAGAGAAGGCTCATCCAAAAGTATTAAATTTATTTTTACAAATATTAGATGAAGGATTTATTACGGATGCTTTAGGAGATGTAATTGATTTTAGTAATACACTAATATTCTTTACAAGTAATCTAGGGATGAAAAAGATGGTGGGTTTTAGTGAGAATTTTAATAACGATTTAGAAGAATTTTTTACACCAGAATTATTAGGAAGATTTGATGAAATATTAAGATATAAGAAAATAAGACGGGAAGACGTAATTAAATATATAGATAAATGGGGTAGTAAAGATATCGACAAAGAGGAAGTTATTAAAAGAAGTGATTATGAGACTTATGGTCTTAGAAATGTTAAACGGGTAATTAAGGCGTTAGAAAGAGAGAAATTGGCATATAATTAAATATGTCTTTTTTGCTTTTATAAGCATTATTTGATACAATATATGAACAGGTGATGATTATGAAGATCTATAATAGTTTAACTGATAAAATAGAGGAATTTAAACCAATTACACCGGGTAAAGTTACGATGTATGTTTGTGGACCAACTGTTTATAATTATGTACATATAGGTAATATGCGACCTGTTATTACTTTTGATATGGTTTATAATTATTTGAAATATTTAGGTTATGATGTTACTTATGCTAGTAATTTTACCGATGTTAATCCGAAGATTATAGCAGCTGCTAAGGAATTAGGAATTACGGAAAGAGAAGTAGCAGATAAGTTTATTAAAGCTTATTTGGATGATTTAGCTAGTTATAATTGTGGGGAAATAGATTATCGCCCAAGAGTTATTGAACATATGGAAGATATTTATAATTTTATTCAAGCATTGATAGATAAAGATATGGCTTATGAAGTTGATGGGGATGTCTATTTTAGAGTTAGTAAAGTAAATGATTATGGGATTTTATCTAATCAAAATATAGAAGAATTGAAAAGCGGGGCTAGGGTAGAAGTTGATGATAAGAAAGAAAATCCTTTAGACTTTGCTTTATGGCGAAAGACAGATGATGGTGAGCAATTTGCATCACCTTGGGGATTAGGGATTCCTGGATGGCATACAGAATGTGTGGTAATGATTAATAGTTTATTTGGTAGTAAGATTGATATACATGGTGGAGGCGTTGATTTGAAGTTTCCGCATCATGAAAATGAGATAGCTCAAAGTATGGCTTTAAATAATAACCATTTGGCGAATTATTGGATGCATAATGGACATATTAATGTTGATGGGGAGAAAATGAGTAAGAGCTTAGGGAATTTTATCTTAGCTAAAGATTTTATTAAAGAACACGAAGCCAATGTAGTAAAGATTGCAATGTTTAAGACACATTATCGTTTACCGCTAAATTTTACAGATGAAGTATTTAATGAAGCTAAGGTGCTTAATGAAAAAATTATGAATGTTTTAAAACAAGCAAATTTACAAATTCAATTAGAAGGATTAGAAGTAGGTAAAGTTAAGAGAGATGAAAATATTGAAAAAATAATGGATGAAGATTTTAATACACCTAATTTAATTACCTATTTACTTGATTTAGTAAAGGATCTTAATAATGCTTTAAGAAAAAAAGAGGAATTTTGTTCTATTTATGATAAAATAGGATTAGTAAATCAGATTTTAGGATTAAAGTATGATTTATTAGTGATGAGTGATGAAGATAAAAAGTTGTATAGTGAATGGTTAGAATATCGGAATAATAAAGATTTTGCTAAAGCAGATGAATTAAGAAATATATTAGTAAATAAGGGAATATTATAGGAGGAATTATGGATATAATTTTATTATTAATTATTTTAATAGTACCAGCAATAGCACAGTTTAAAGTAACTAGTAATTATAGTAAATATAAGAGAATTAAAAATAATCAGGGGATTAGTGGTTTTGAAGTAGCTAGAAAGATTCTTGATGCAAATGGATTAGAGAATATTCATATAGTGGAAGTTGAAGGTAATTTAACAGATCATTATGATCCAAGTAGAAAAGTTGTTAGACTATCAAAGGACATATTTCACGGAGAGACGATAGCAGCAATGGCAGTGGCTGCTCACGAATGTGGACACGCTATTCAAGATAAAGAAGGCTATAAATATATGAGATTTAGAGCAAAGATTTTTCCAGTAGTTAATG